>JBEKCP010000132.1:0-19391 GCA_050014815.1 Thermoguttaceae bacterium
CGTGATCGGCGACGGCTTGGCGAATCAGCGCCGCGCCGTGCTGCGCCGCTCGGCAGGCGAGTTTATCGGGATTGTGGCTGACGACGAGGTTCATCTTGCTGGGAGGCCAGAGATCAACACCCGTCGCCGCCCCGCCCCTCGGGGCCAGCGCCGGGCCGCTACGTCATTCTACTGCGCCGCGGCTGCCTGCACCACGACCGGAGAGGCAGCGGAAGGGCCTCAGCGGGCGGAGTTCATGGTGCGCCAGCCAACTCCGACATGCGTTTAGCCCCCAATGACCGCAGCGTGTCTGCAACCTCTTGCCAGCCGGAAAGCAGTGCCCAGTCCAGATACGTCTTGTCGGTTCCTTCCGTGCCGTTGATATCCGCCCCTCGGGCAGCGAGCAGGCGAACTACTTCCGGGTGTTCATACGTCACGGCGTATCCAAGAGGTGTCTCCCCGTTTTCATTGGCGGCTTCGATGCCCGCGCCGTAGTCGATCAGGAGACTCGCCGCCCAGGTGTCGCCCTCCGCAGCCGCGTCCATCAAGGGGGTATTGCCTCCGCGCCCGACTCGTGAATTGGGGCTCACGCCGCGCTCCAACAGCCACGGGAGCATCGAGCGGTTGTGCCAGCGGGCGGCCTGCACCAGGAGCGATTCGTCGGATTCCAAGAGGTACGAATGCTCGCGCAGCAGGGAACGCAATCGCCGTCGATTGCCTCGGCGGACCAAATAAGCCGCTTTCTCACGAACACGATGCCCCATGCTTACCTGCCAACGGAGCGACCAAGGCGTCAGCCGCCAGGTTGATCCGCCGAAGGCGGACTCTGCGGCTGGCCGATGTTGGCCATACTATCCCATCACTTCATGTTGTTCCGCATTTCTTTCACGTGCGGCAGCGCCGTCTTCAGTTTCTGGAAGTCGGCATCGGGAATTTCAATGGTAAGCGTTTGCAATCTTGGCCAGCTTGCCAGGATCTTCGTTCGCTCCTCGGTCATCTTCGCATCGTCCCACACCAGGCTTTCAAGGCCCTTGTGGGACTGCAAGGGCTCCCAGTTGAGGCGGTTCCAATGGCCGTCCACGTGGAGATGTTTGAGGTTGGGAAAGTCAGCGACCGCCCGCACCCCCTCATCCGTAAGATACGTCATATAGAAGCTGAGCGACGTTATCGACTCCTTGCCCGCGAGTCGGGCCAGCAGTGGACCAACGTCGTCGCAGGTTTCATCGAACACGATCGCTTCCAAGTGAGGAAGCTGCCTTAGGCTATTATCAAACCGTTCGTCGACAACCTTTCTGGGCCTGGGCCTCAGAGTCTGAATGATGACACGGGTGACTTTGGCGGCAACATCGGGCTGGTTTTGCACGAACTCCACGAAAAGTCTGTCATCATCTATGAAAACCTCCGCCGTCTTGCCTGCCTTCACGTCCGCGACTTGCCTTTCCCAGCGATCCTGGCGTGGCTTTTCATCTTGCCATCGAAAGGGCCACCGAAGGCCGGACACCGCCAGGACAACAACGGCAATCGTGCCCAGACCCGTGACGAGACAGCAGGACCAGTTGGATCGCGGTCTCGGGCCTTTGTTAGTCGGATCGGCAGACATGGCGCTACGCGATTCCTCTTCAACCCGGTCGAGGAGCAGCCTTACTGTTCTCGGTCAACGGGACGAACGAGCCGTCACCGAAGGTAATCCCGCGTAGCGGGACTTTGCGGCAATTCGCTGTTGGCGGCTATCGTATTATCTTGCGGTTCGACACTGTCTCCTGGAGCTTCTTGATACTCTCGTCGGTCAAGGTCGCCTGGAGGAAGTGGCGCGATACGTAACGTCCGCTTGGAATGGCATCTTCGATTCCCCTCTCCACTCGCCAGAGATCGTCTTGCCATCGGGTGGTGAGAAGTAGTACGCCAGGTGCAGATGGTATTCACCGTTCAAGAGGATCATCGGCGTAGTCTTTGGATCGGCAGGGTCGGTCTTCTCGAAGTATTCCCATTTGGCAGGCAAGGAAGAGAGGCCGATTGCCGTAGCTGCGTCCGGCCATTTGCCTTTGTCCGCATAGTAACCATAGACCACCTCAATGAACTGAGTTGCCTCCAGATGGCGTACTGGAAAGGTTTTGTGATAATGAATCCACTGAACGATAGGAATGCTCACGAATACGAGTAAGAGGATGAAAGCGGCTATGATTGCCAACACGATGTTCCGCAATTTGACACCATGTCTGGGCACAGTCGGCTGGGATTCTGCTACGTTCATGTCATCTTCTTCGTCGCCGCTAACGGACGCCGCAGCCGTCGCCGCAGCTTCCATCCCTCAACGATCTGAATCTCCAGTCAATCTACCATCTTCCCACGGCATGCACCACCAAGCGGCGTCCCGCTCTGCGGCTGCGGCGTATTTGCGGTATCAGGACAGCGCCCACAGACCTGAAGGTTCTCAGAGGACTGCTTCTCAAGAGCGCGACCACAAAAGACACACTCGTTTCTGCGTCGCCGAGCACGCGCAAGCCGTTCGCAGTTGTAAAAACGAGTCATAGGATAGGCGTAAAGGACCAGAAGAATCACAAGCCCAGTCGCCAGCAAAGTCCTGGTGCGAAACAGGGACAGCGCGAGCAAGAAGATGACCGACCCCACAACGCTGAATAAGTCGAGCCCCTCACAGGAACTTGCCGAACAAACCCACCTGGGCACCCGCCCGGGCTTAAACCGAAAGACTCTGTGCAACCATGACACTTTGAGCATTACCCCAATCCCACGAGACCTGTGAGCAGCGGGTTGACTGACCGCCGACGTACTGTCCAGCGCCAGGGAAGTCGGACCGCTCTTGATTCTACCAGGGCGCGGCCGCCGGAACCACCGGCAGGGCGTCGTGCAGCGGCTCTGCGGCCAGCGCGTGTTGGTTCCCCTCTACTTGTCAATGTTCTTGATGGCCTCCTCGACAGCATCACGAACCAGTTGATCCTTATCGTCAAGCAAACGGAACGAACGAGCCGTCACCGAAGGTGATCCGGCGCAGCCGGACTTTGCGGCGGTTCGTTGTTGGCGGACTCTCTTGGTGTTTTCGTGCTAGGATGCGATTTCCAAGTCTGCTGGATTCTGTCTGTCGGGAACGGCTCGGAAACGATGGTAACATGCTCTCCTGGGACGCCGACTTGACCCTTGGCTCCTTTCTCGACAAAAGGCCATAGCGGAACTAACAAAACGTACTCTGTGCCGGGCTTTAGTTCATAGGTCTCGGCCCCCGTTCCGCAATACCCGACAGGCACGTCAGCCCATTGCCCGCCTTCCTCGCGTCGAAAACTTTCGAAGCGGACCCGCAACTGGCTAGGCTGTGGGAAGCCGAAACCGTATAGCCGCAGCGGAGTCGCGAAATGATGGCTGAAAACGAAGTGTCCCATGACCTTGTGATCGGGATCATAGCGAACGTCATCGAGCACGAAGGTGTACTTCTTGGTTGCTGAACCTACCTGGCTCCAATCGACCGCTTGCTCGGCCTGCGCCGTTGTCTCGCGGGGTTGAGTTGTGGCTTCTGCGTTCGCCCGTCGTTCCTTTTCAACCTCGCCTGCGTTCTTGCAGCCTGTGACCTGGGTTGCCATCAACGCCGCTGCAACAGTCCAAAGCATGCCCAATGTGAAACCGGCGACAGCGGCAATCTTCACAAGGATCGTAGGACTTCTTCTCATGGTCTTGATCCCGCCAACGTCACCAGACCAGCACAGGCCAATAATGCCAGCGGGACGGCTACGGGCCAGTTCGGAGAGATGGAAATACGGTAGGCCGTGAACTCGAACTCAGTTATGGTAAAATCATCTTCGGACACCGGCTTCTCGGGCCGCCTTGGTGTGCTGGTGAGTGTGCTGGTTTCAATGTGGAAGAGCGTGCCGCAACATGCTTGAAGGCCGGTCCCGAGAGCGACCGCCAGCAGTATCATAGCGAGTCCGATCCAGCGTCGGGTAGTCATGGACACCCTCGACGTGTTTCGCGGGTTGGAGTGTTGCACGATTAACGGGAAATCTGCCCGCCCCGGCCATCGGGGCCAGTGCCGGGCCGCCATGTCATTCTACCGCGCCACGGCTACTCGACCCAGGTGTCCTGCGTGCCAACTACGCGCCACCCTTTCTCGTCTCGCTGCATTAAGGCGAGCACTCCCCCATTGTATTGGCGGGCGTATATGACGGCCGTCTTCAGGTCCTTGTTGAGAACGACAAGCTGCACGTAAGGATGAGTCTCGAAGAACCAGCCCTTGCTCCAGAGACCCCGGACGACGTTCAACGACCTGTTCAGGTAGTCGAGACGCTCCGTGAATGGTCCTTCACCGTCCAGTTCGTCCTCCTGGCCGTTCGGCTCGACCCGATAGGAATCTGCGAGGTAATGGTCATGTTTCGCGGCCAGGTAGCGGGCCATGACATCGACGTGAAAGCTGTCAAGGTAAAGCACCCGCTTTCCACCGGCCAACACAGCCGGGCGGAAATCCTTTATGGTGAACTGGCTAATGGCGGCCCGGCGCTCCGCGTGGTCCGTGTAGTCCTTGCGCTCTCGGCGATAGTCGTCCGCCAGATCGCCCTCCACTAGATGGACGTCCACGGTGTCCTGGATGATTAGATACTCTGCTTCCTTACCCAATGCGTCGCGGATGAAGAATGGCGGAAAGAGGGCATACACCGCCTGCTCGAACTCCGGCTTCTTTCGCAGCATGTCTTCAGAAACGGGGTGCGATGCCTTGTGCCAGGCTTGCAGGAACGTGGCCAGCGGCGCTGCATGCTTCGCTTTTTGGCCTCTGGCCAGCGCCTTCGCCCATTCCTCCGGGTCGTTAATCTCTGGCGAGACGGCCTGCCCTTCCTGCGTTTTCTCCTTTCGGCCAGCAGCCCCGGCAGCCTCCTCCTCTACCGGGGCAGAGTTGATGGCCCGCGTACCGCATCCCAGCGATACGACTGCGAGGCTAAGCAACAGGGGCAGTATTCTTTGCAGACTCATGGTGTCGCTTCCGCCGCCGTATTCTCCAGCGCCAGCCAGGCCCGAACTATCCTTCATTCTACCAGGGTTTGCAAGCCAGAACCACTAGCAAGGCAACCCGGGCAGCGGCCCTAGACCAGGCGGTATTGGCGGTTAGCCGGTCATTCCTCCTTCGGTATTCCAAACGCCTGCGCGTCTTCCTTGAGGTTGGCGAGTGCCCTATCTACAACGCGACGAATTTCGGACTCTACCGTCGCAAGTGATCTCCTCTCGTCCGGCAGCACCATCCAGCACATTGCGATTGCCTGCCGAATCATCCGGTCCACTGCGTGTGGCCCCAGGAAGTCGCGTGCCTCCTTGGAATTCTCTTCGTGGAACTCGATCATATTCCCCTCCTTTAAGCCAGGTTCTCGTCCCATTCCAGTGCGCGTGCCAACGTCATAACAAAACAAAAAGAGCAGTTCCGACCGGACTCTTTGCAAGGTTAGCCCCAAAGTGGCCAGGACTTGGGCTACCGGCCCTCGTTCCTCGTGCAGCAGGCCCAGAAGAAGATGTTCGGTGCCGACCCAGTTGTGATTCAGACTGCGAGACTCTTCCATCGCGTAAACAAGGGTTTTCTTGCCCTGTGCTTTCCGTGCAGTTTCGCCGCCTGGGACAGTCTCCGATCCAATCGGGACGAGGCGTTCTACCTGGGCGCGGACGTTGGCCTCATCGGCCCCGAGGTTCTTCAGCACGTTGGCGGCGACGCCGGTTCCTTCTCTGAGTAACCCCAGCAGGATGTGTTCCGGGCCGATGCAGGCATGATGAAGACGGCGTGCCTCTTCCTCGGCATACTGCATGGTTTTCCGGGCGCGTTCGGTGAACTGTGCGTACATTGGACTATCACTGTGCGCCAGCGGATCGCCCGCCCGCCGCCCCAACCATCGGGGCCAGCGCCGCGCCGCCACGTCATTCTACTGCGCCGCGGCCCCCAGCACCACGCCCAAGGCGCGCCCGCAGGGCCTCAGCGCGCGGGCGGTGTTGGCCGCTACCTCTCGATCTTGCAGTTCGGCAATGCCTGCTGGAGCTCCTTTACGCCTTCGTCGGTGACGTTAGTGCCATTAAGCCACAACTCTTGAAGTTGTGGTAACCGCTCCAGATGCCGCAACCCGGCATCCGTGATTGCGGTGCGGTTGAGGTACACGCTTCGCAATTGGTGCAGCCTTTCGAGGTGTCGCAACCATTCGTTAGTGACTTTGGTGTCGTGGATTCCCAGTTCTTCGAGGCGGCATAGCCCCTCCAGATGTTGCAAGCCGACGGCCGTGATCGCGGGGCCGCTGAGGTGCAACCATTTGAGTTGACTCAGCCGTTCGAGATGCTGCAAGCCTCCGTCGGTGATCTTACTGTTCACGAGGTTCAACACGCGGAGTTGGCTCAGCCCTTCGAGATGTTTCAACCCTGCATCGGTGACTTGGGTTTCGCCCATGACATTACATAGTCGGGACAACCCCTTCACACGTTCCATCTGGGCATCATCGCGTATGCTGGCAGCGGCGACTTGATCGAAGAAATCATTCCCAAGCAGCTCGCGCAGCAACTGTGGTTCGGGCGGCTGAGCATTTGGCAGAAGACTTCCATAAGCATCCGTCTCCCAGTCATAACCCACTGCCATTCCCTCGACGGTCGCCTTCTGCTCTTTCGCCTTCTTGATTTCCATCGCCAGCCAACTGCACGGAATGGCGACGGCGACCGTCAGCACCAGAAGCGACCGGATGCTGAACTGGAACCGCAAGCGGAAGACGAGGGCGGCAACGAGCCAAAGGAAGAAGAATAAGAGAGCCACGCCCACGCTGGCCACGGCGGCCAGCACGGTCCAGCCCTTGTGCCAGGGCAGCCAGCCGAGGCGTTCCGACAGCCACAGCAGGCACACAAGGGCCAGCAGTGCCAGGATCAGCCGATCCGGCGTGAGGTGATACCAGCGGGGTTTGGGCTGGGGGGCGGCGGGTTGGGATTCTGCTACGCTCATGTCATGTTACTCGTTGCCGCCAACGATGGGCGTTGCCGCCAGTTCCGCTGGCCGCGTAGCGGCGCTGCGGGAAGGCTCCTGCTAGCCCCGGCCAGGCTTCTTCTCTCCCGCACCTTCACGTTCGGGCAATGCCAGGCGTCGCAGTCTCCTGATCTGAGCCCACTGCACCAGGCAAAGGCCGACCAGGCCGAGTGTAAGGATAGGCCAGATCACGCAGAAGATGATTACGTTGATTTCCTTGTAGGTTGTTCCAGTTGCGGCTGCGAGCCACACCAGGAAGTCAACACACCATTGGAATACTGTATCGGCCATTGTGTTTTGGGTATCTCGTGGGCTAGCGGTAAGAGTAGCTGACGGCGAAACCGTTTTAGCGTCCTTTCACGGGCTTTCCCAAATCCTCCATCCACGGCCATGTCGCTCGGTCCAGTATCTTGATCTTCTCGGGCTTGACGATGAAAGCATCGAAATCATATCCGTAACCCTGAACGTCGGGCGGTGACTTCTTGATGTGCAGTAGGGTCAATGTACCAACTACACGGAGAATCCTGCCATTGTTATCGACCCCGAATTGAGGAAGGCTGAGTGCGCTTTCGTCAAGGAAAACTACGCCTCCGTGCAAGACGACATACGGGTCCAATCCCTTGCCGGACCCCCATACGATCCCTTCGACCGCCACCCGATGGCCCACAACGTCCTTCCATTGTGACGAAGCCCGGATTGGATTCTCGCCTCGTTGTTCGGTAAGTTTCCACTCTTCTCCAGGACGTGCCTCCGGTTGCTTCGTCTTGGGGTCTCCGGCCCAGCAAGTCACAGGAAGGAGTGCCCAGGCCAGGAACATTTTCGGAACAACGAAACGATTCATAGATTTGTCCTTTCAATGCCGCGTCGCTGTCGCTGGCCCTACAACGGCTCCCGTTTCTTCTCGGTGTTCAGCTCCGGCCCCACCTTCCGGCGCTTGTAGGTCACGCTGTAGCCGACGAACTGCTTTTTCCCCGGCGGCAGGTCGAGGAAATACTTGACGTTGTTCTGATCCACCCGCTCGACGCGCCCCGGCATGTTGTGAAGATCGACGTAGGCCCCCTCGGCGTTGGAGCCCCAGTCCTTCGGTTGCCCGTCGGGTCCCCACAGCACCACGTTGGCGTCGAACTGCCGCTCCAACTCCGTCTTGGCCACCACCGGCTTGCCCGAGACCAACTCCTCCTCGTAGTAGAACGTCTCGTCGTAGTCCACCAGGTCGTAGTACAGGACGAACGTGTCATCCAGCCGCCGCTTGTACTGCCGGGCCACGACGTTGGTGGTCTGCTGGTCCTTGAGTCTGCGGACGATGGTGATATCCTTGTCGGCCCCGACATTCACTTCAACGCGGTCGCCGATGGGCACATATTTCGTCTCGGTGCCGCCGACGTAGGCGAGGTCCTTGCTCTTGTACTCGGAAAAGAGCCTGACGGTGCCGTTGGGCAACGGCGATAGTCCGAGGTTCTCCATGGCCGAGAGCTTCTTCTCCTTGCCCTGCTCGTCCAGGAGCTTCAGGTTCTTGAAGCGGTAGAACTTGGTGAAACCCTTGCCGCCGTCGCGGTCGGTGAGCTTGTAGAAGCACTCCAGCGGCACGTCAGCCGCTTTGAGGGCGACGAGCCGCTTGGGCTCCTTGTCCTTGATGTCCTCGCGGCCCTCGATGGTGAAGAGGAAGTATTCGGAGAGGCCCTGCTTGATAACCTGTTTCTTCCGTTCCAGCCCCAGCCCGAAGCCGCCGCCGCCCATGCCCCCATGCCCGTTAAGGTCAAGAGCCAGTTCCTCGCCAGTTCTTGCAGCGTCGTCGAAGTCGTGCAGGACCCGTGCTCGCTGCGCGTCTTTCAGTTCTTTCCACTTTCCGGGCGGCGGCCTTCGCGCCAGGTCGGCAATCTTCTCCACCAGGTTGATCGTGCCCACCACGAGTCGAGTCTGGGCGTTGTCGTACAGCTCGCCCGAGTTGTTGGTCACCCGCACGTAGCCGGTCAGGTTGAGCTTCGTCTCGTCCTCGTTGGCGATGCCGACGTAATCCGCCGCCCAGGTGATGCCGCTGGTGAAGTAGCGGATCTCCACCGGGATCTTGCCCGCTATCTGGCTCTTGATGTTCCACTGCAAGGCGTCGTTGCGCCCCGCCGGGAACGTGGTGTCTACCAGGTCCACCTTGTCCTGCTTGTCGAGAATCCTGAACTCGATGCTGGTGGGGTCGATCAGCGTGTTGGCCCAGGAGAACTGGATGCGGTTGACGCCCTCCTTGACGGTCAAGAGCCGGTGCTCCCGCACCATGGTGATGTCTTCGGAGTTGTAGATCGTGAACTGGGTGCCTTCCCGGGTGGGCAGTGTCACCAGATCGACGGCAGCCTTGGCCGGGGCAGCCAGCGCCGCCAGCAGCATCACCGTCAACCAGCACGTTCGTTTGTGCATGCTTCGAGCCCCCGTTTCAAAACTCTATTCTACCTTGCCGCCCGGATGGTTGTCTCCCCTTTGGACGGTCGGCGGCCGGGAAGGGTTCCCGGCCCCAGGGGACGAAGGCCCCCTCCACCCCCCCTTATGTTAAAGTGGGCAACATGCCCACTGCCGCAGTTCGTGACGGTAGCCGCCAAGTGCTATAGAATGGGGCCGTACGATTGTCTTCCCCCCACGCACGCAACTCCAACCCCCGCGAACAACCATGATGAACGCCTCCCCTCGCCGCGCCTGGCAGCTTTCAGTCTTGCTGCTTGCCTTTTTTACCCTCGGCGTCGGTCTCGCTTACGCCCAGGAGAAAAGCGTCCGCCCAGGCATCAACAAGCAATATGATAACCCAGACATCAACGAGAACGTCCGAATACTTGAGACCGAGAACCGGGATGTCTTCTCGAATCGCAAGCAGATCGTGGCCGAGTGCAAACTCAAGCCCGGCATGGCCGTTGCCGACATCGGTGCTGGCACAGGCCTTTTCACCCGCCTGTTTGCCGCCGAGGTCGGTCCCAAGGGACGGGTCTACGCCGTGGACATCGCCAAGAACTTCATCGAGCATGTCGAGAAGACTTCCAAGGAAGCGGGGCTGAAAAACGTAACGGGCATCGTTTGCACGCCAACATCCTGCGAATTGCCGCCGAACTCTGTCGATCTGGCCTTCATCTGCGACACCTACCATCATTTCGAGTATCCCCAGAAGACCATGGCTTCCATTCACCAGGCCCTGCGCCCCGGCGGCCAACTCATTCTGGTCGAATATTGCCGCATCGAAGGCAAGACGCCCGACTGGCTATTGCAGCATCTGCGGGCGGGCCAAGAGGTGTTCACCAAGGAAATCGAGGCCGACGGTTTCAAGGTCGTAGATCAACCCAACTTCCTCAAGGAGAACTACTTTGTGCGGTTCGAGAAGGTGGAACCTCCGCACAAGGCCTGGCTGGAGAACTGGCAAAAGAAGAACTCATCCACTGTGCCCGCAAGGACGCCACGGAGCGGATGTTGGGCATGCTGTTCACCGGCTGGTCGGCCGGGGGCAACGGCGACCGCCTCATGGCCGCGTTGAAGGGGCAGGAAATCGACGCCAGAGAGAAGGGCATCGCCAGGCAGATCGCTGCTACGATCAGAGCGGGGCTTGACGAACTGGCCACGCCAGCGAATAGGCCGCCGAAGGGCAAATGATGATCCAGATCATCCTGCTGCCGCGGATTGCTGGCGGCCGGTGGTGCAGCCCCACCGTCTCCGGCCAGCCATCAGCCATTCCGCCTAATTGGTGTGCGCGGATGCATGATCCCCCAGGGGCTTGATACAGAGATAGTCGGCGATGGGCTGGTGGAGTTCACGCAACTGCTCGTGCGTGATCTCAATGCCTCGCGATTGGGCCTTCTCTTCTGGGGAGAGCCGGAGTTCGCCGCTTTCGGAGAACAAAACGACCCTGTCCTTGCAGTCGGGCAAACGCCGCCGTACCCGCGTTGGCAGCCCCAGGCACATGGCCTGCTCCACACAGGACAAGCATCTTTCGCCCTCGCCCCTGCTCTGACTTCATGAACGCCGAGATCGCCTCTGCCATGGCCTCGTCCCGGGCAATCTGGGCCTCAATCATCGGGCGCAAGGTCTGCGATGTTGCCGAAACATGTACCATCATCTGGAGCGAAAGCGATTTCGCATAAGGCGGGTCCTGCACCTGCATTTGTGCCGGAAGTTCCTTTCTCACCTCGGGGGCCAGGCGATCTATCCCGCCGCTCCGCACGACCTGACGAATGGTTTCAGACTTCGCGCTGAGCGCGACGATAGGGGCCTTCCACCTACGGGCGGCCTCCAGGACAGGGCGGTACTGCTGGAAGTTCGGCCATCGCTTGGACCAGGCGGTCGCCTCCGCCAGTTTCTCGAAGTCAATTTCCCCTCGGTTGTAGCGGTCGAGGTGGGATTGCTGCGACGATTCCATTTGCTCCAGCCCCACCGCCAGAGGCAGACCTTTCTGCGCCAGATCGGTCATGATCTTCGCCTGCATCTCGTGGTGCCGCTGGAGGGTATGGTACTCGCCCAGGTAAATCATTCGGGCAGTGGCCAGGTCCTCCAGCACCTCCTGGTACGGCACAGGCTCCCCCTGATACACGTCGATCCACAGACTGGCACGCTCGGTGTCTGCACGTTCGCCAGCGAGCGGTGTGGTCGCTTGGAGGAGGGCACGGGTGGTGGGCGGCTCCTCAGCACAGGCGGCTGCCGTGATGACCCAGGCGCCCGTGATCGCAGCGAGGCAAAGAAGGTTTCGTCGCATAGGTGGGTCTCCTTCGTCACTAAGGAACAGCATTTCGATGGCGGATTTGTCTCTTCATTCCCCGAATACTGCGATCACCGGCGCGTGGTCCGAGGGGGGTTTTTACTCCCCCATAACCGTCACCACCATGGCCGATAACCCATCTTCGCAGTTGTTCTTCGGAAGGGCCGGAGTACGGAAAACGCAGTCCGCAGGGATTATCGTTGCAGCTGACGGATCGCCTTCAAGATCGCTTCTTCCCCCTGCAAGGCGTCCGCCGGACGCGGATGATTTTCGTCAAAGGCCGCCAAGACGGCAGCCGCTTCGACGACGTTGGGCGATTCGTCGATCGTTCCATCGGCCTTGGTCAATCCCTCCTTGTTCAGCCCCAACTGGCGAGCCAGGAAGGCGTAGACGGCTTGGCGTTTCGAGGGGCCATAGTCGTGCCCTTCCTCGGCCAGGTGGACGTTCTGAATCTTGTCCTCGGCATCGAAGAGGCGATAGACGCTCTTGATGTACGGCAACTCGCGGTCGGGCACTTGCTTCGTCCAATCCTTGCCGCAGGAAACGACCAACTGAGGCCGGGGTGCGGCCAGGGCGGCAATCTCGGCGTTGTTCGTGACGTAGCCATCGCCGCGGTGGATCGGTAGGCCGCTCTCGCAGACGCAACCGCCGTAGAAATCGCTGGAAACCATCACCACCGGGCAGGAAACCAGCACACGATCGTCCACGGCCGTCAGCAGGAACGACTGCGTCCCGCCCCCCGACTCGCCCGTGATCGCAATCCGCTTTGCGTCCACGCCGTCGAGCGAGGCAACGAAATCCACGGCCCGGATGCCGTTCCAAAGCTGGAAGGTCAGCGCATGCGGAGTGCGGTGCGGCACCTGGGTCGAGTCGTTGAAACCGACCATGCTGTAGGAGAAGACCACCGCGCCCATGCGGGCCAGCGTGGCACAGCGCTGCTGGTGGTTGGCGCCGTAGCGGCCGTCCCGCCCGTGGCCATGCGGACACAGCACGGCCGGCAAAGGCCCCTTCGCCTCCACGGGGCGATAGAGGTTGCCGGTGACGAAGAAGCCGGGCATCGACTCGAAGGCCACATTGGCCACGCTGTAGCCGGCATGACGGCGCAGGCTGTGGACGATCGGCCTGAGCGGCGTTTTGGCCGGCAACGGCTGGAGTTCCGCGCCACGCAGGATGCCCACGCGGATCGTGGTCGCTCGGGCGGTCCAGTCGGCGCGCGTCTTCCAAGTGGCGGCGAGCTTCGCCAAGTCGCTTTGTCCCTTCTCCTGCCAGCCCGGGTCGGCGGCGGACACCAACTGCCCCGCGGCGAGGCACGATCCTGCCAGTACCACCCAGAATCTTATCGAACGTGCAAGGTTCATGCGATCTGTCTCCGTCGTAGTGAGTGGCGAACGTATCATTGTTCGTTGCGTGGGATCTCTCGCAAGTAGATGTTCTTGAACCAGAGATGGCTGCCGTGGTGCTGGAGTTCGATCTGGCCGGTGGGGTAGATGGGTTTGTTGCGTTCCCAATAATTCTCCAGCGTCACGTTGTCAACGACCAGTTCGCCGTTGAGCCACACCCAAACCTTCTCGCCGACCATCTTAATACGGAGCGTGTTCCACTGGCCGATCGGCTTGTCGGCAAATTTCAGTGGGTCGCGCGGGTTCTCCTTCTTCTGGTTGTTGTAGAGCCCGCCGGAGCCAACCTTGTTGTCCCAGATTTGCACCTGGGGCGAACCGCGAAGGTAGATGCCGCTGTCGCCGCCCTTCTCGATCTTCCAATCGACGAACATCTCGAAATCGCCATAGTCCTTGGCCGTGCAGAGGTTGTTCGCCCTGCCATCGTAGACGAGCACGCCGTCCTCCACCTTCCAGTGCTCTCGCATACGCTTGTCGGCCGCTTCCTGCGCCTTGGCCAGTTGCTCCGGGCTCATCTTGGCCCGAGCGGGCGGATTGGCCACCAGGCCCTTCCAGCCTCCCAGGTCCTTGCCGTTGAAGAGGGCCACGAAGCCCGGTGGCGGGGTGTTGTCGGCTGCTTGTGCGGGCAGGGCAGCAAAGCAGATCAGACCGCAGGTCAGAACGAGTGTCCAAGAAAGTCTCATCGGATGACTCCTGTTGTTAAAGGGGCTACTTGGCGTTCGGTTTCCACCACATCGCCCAACCCCGCGGTGCCACCTGCCGGGATTGCCCGTCGAGATCCACGGTGATCGCCTCGTCCCTGAAGTTCTCGATGACCCAGCTCCCATCGGCAAACAGGTAGAGGGCCACGCGGTTGGGCGCACGGAAGGTATGGCCCAAGGGGCGCAGGATCGCCGCCCGCATGGCATCCAGTTCAGCCTGTGGCAGCCCCAGCAACGACTTGGGATCGCCTTTGACCGGCAAGAGATGCACGTTGGGCGCGGAAAGGTTTACCTTGCCGGAAAGCTCTTTCGCCAGGCCGTCCGTGAGAAGGACCGGCTTGGCCGCCGCTATGAAAGCTGCCAGTCTTCCGGGCAGGTCGGGGTCCTTCAGAGCATGGATCGAGAAAAAGGCCGCCGGGGCGTCGGCCGGGAACTCGTGGCAGGGAACCAAGGGTAGCCCGAGCATGCCGACGAAGTCGAACACCCGGGGTTCCTTCTCGGGGTGGCTGTTGGCAGGCTTGTAGGCCGCCACGCCCACGATCTGGCGCTGGCGGACCTCGTGGGCAACGGCCAATAACTCGGGGATGTTCTGCCGCAGGGCCTCGATGTTCTTCGGGCCGGTGCCCTTCAGGAGCGAGCCGTAGCAGAAAAGCAGCGACTCGCGGGCACCTCCCAGCACGGTCTGCCGGGCCTGTTCCAGGTAGGTCCGCTCGGTCGTGCCGTAGGGGTCGTACCAGCCGCCGCCGCACTTCGGGCCGCCGATTCCGCCCAACCACCGCATGATGAAGTAAGCCTCGTACTGCGACGTGCCGCCCCACTGCCGATCCTGATAGTCACGGGTCTCCGTGCCCACCCAGGTGCGGTCGAAGTCGGCCGTCTCCCGCAGCACCTCGTAGCCCCGTTCGTGGAACTGATCGTACCACTGGGGATACTTGATGATGAGCCGGGCCTTGGGATTGACCCGCTTGGCCGCCGCCAACAGCCGCTCCTGTGACAGCCGGACCATCAATTCGCAGCGATAGGCTTCCCAGGTGTCTCCGGCAACCGGGTACGCCTGGTTGCCGATCTTGACAGTCTTGGCCTTCCGGGCAGCATCGCACTGGGGGCAGGTGCAGTCAGTGAACCAGAAGTCGTCGATCATGGTCTCGTCGAACAGCCCAGCGGCATACTCGAAAATCTGCCGGAGCCGCTCTTGGGTGGCCGGGTCCGTGTAACAGGAGATAAGCGCCCAGCCCGTGGAACGCTTGCCGACATCGGTCGTGGTCACACAGCCGGAGACCTCAAAGCCTGCCGCTTGGAAACGCTGTTTCGCGTGCAGCAGGGCTTCACGTTTGGCCTGGTAGTCGCTGCGGAAGGACTCGATATAGACCTTCGTCACGCCCGTCTTGCGGCACCAGTCGATAGCGGCGGCGAGCCCGTCATCACTGGAAAGGCGATCGCGCACGTCCTGGGCGCTGAACAGGGTCGAGAATCGGTGCGTCTGCGCCTTGGTTTTGGCCAAGTCCCAAAGGCTGATTGCCGCCTGGTTGCCGCTTGACGGCTGGGCCAAGACATTAGCCGTGCGCCCCAAGAGAACTGCCACGACGACGAGCCAAACCCCCAGCGCCCACAGCGTTTTCATACGTCACCTCCTCAAAGTCCAACCTGCCTGCGTGTCTTATTATAACGCTGCGGCATGGCTCCTGTACAGCACCAGCAGGATGCCGTAAAATGCGTCCATGAACGAACCCGATTCTCCCAACATGTCCCGGTTGCTCTGCTCCCGCTGTGGTGGCGAACTGACGCCCGGGAAGGGCAACTTCTATGTGGTGCGCATCGAGGCCCTGGCCGATCCCTCGCCGCCGAGCTTCTCGGATGAGGACATGAAGCTCGATCCCAGGGTGGAGATCGAGCGTCTGATCGAGCGGATGCGAGAGCTGTCCGAGCGAGAGCTGCTCGACCAGGTGTATCGGCGGATCGTCCTCTATCTGTGTGGGCCGTGCTACCGGCCATGGATCGAGGACCCTGTAGGATAAGCCGGCCGCTCACGAACTTGCTCCTGACCGGCCCAGGGTACGGCACTTGGTTCAATCTGCCACGAGAGCCGCACCGATGTTTAGGTGAACCGGTCCAGGGAAATGGTTGATGTTCCTGCTAAACTTTCCCGAGGAAAGTTCTTAGCCACCCTCCTTCAATCCCAATAATTACCTAAAAAATGGGCATATTGACTCTCTTCTGGCTTGTGCTATCATAGCTTGTGACACCTAATAAGACACCCATTCGACAAGCTAGCTCCCCCGGTGGAGTGCCTCGGAAAACCTAGCCGCCGCACCTGAATAGGAGGTTTTGGCCATGGTGTATTCGAACGCATCGAGTCGCGGCGAAAAGCCTGCCAAACCCCGCCCCGACTTCCCGCTTTTCCCGCACGCCACGGGAAGGTGGGCGAAGAAGATCAAAGGGAAGCTCCATTACTTTGGGCCGTGGGCCGATCCTGACGCGGCGTTGGCTCGATACGTCGAAGAGCGCGACGACCTGTACGCTGGACGCAAGCCTCGCCGCAAGGGCGTGGGGCTGACGGTCAAGGATCTAATCAACAAGTTTCTCATCGCCAAGAAAGCGCGGGTTGATGCCGGCGAGCTGGCCCTGGGAACTTTCGGCGACCAGTACAAAACCTGTAAGCGTGTGCTTTCCGTGTTCGGCGGAGACCGACTGGTCGATGATCTGGCCGCCGATGACTTCGAGACATTGCGCGCTCAGATCGCCAAGACCTACGGCAAGTTGTCTCGCAAGGTCGAGATCAAGCGGGTCCGTATGCTCTTCCGATATGCACACGAGGCCAACCTGATCGACAAGCCGGTTCGGTTTGGGCCGGGATTCGTCGGCCCGAGCCGGCGCGAACTGCGGTGTGAACGACAGCAAAACGGGGAACGCATGTTTGAGGCGGCTGAGATCCGGGCCATGTTGGCAGCGGCGCCCATAGCTTTGAAAGCCATGATCTTGCTGGGCATCAACTGCGGCTTTGGCAATACCGACGTAGCAAACCTCAGCATCAAGAATCTGGACCTGAAGGATGGCTGGTGCAACTACCCAAGGCCCAAGACAGGAATCTCGCGCCGCTGCCCACTCTGGCCGGAGACGGTCAAGGCGATCAAGGCGGCGCTGGCGGCGCGGCCCGCCCCTCAGGACAAAGCCGATTCCGATCTGGTATTCCTTACGTCTAACGGACAACGATGGGTCTGGATCCGAGGAAACTCGGCCAACGCCGACGCTACCGATGTGGAAGCCTTGGCACACGTGTCCCGTGCAGATCGGGTGACTGACGCAATGGGGAAATTGCTCAGCAAACTCGGCCTTGCCCGCCGTGGGCACACGTTCTATGCGCTTCGTCATACCTTTGAGACAATCGGTGGCGATTCGCGCGACCAAGTGGCGGTTGATGCCATCATGGGGCACTCGCGCGACGACATGGCCAGCGTGTACCGGGAGCGTATTGGCGATGATCGTCTACGGGCCGTTGTGGAGCATGTGCGAACGTGGTTGAGGGGAAGCCGGCAACAACGACAGCGCAGGCATTGAATTGCACAGCAGCTTCCGTATCCCCTGATTGCGGGATCAGGGCGTGTGTCGTAAACTGGTGTCTGGACAAGTTCTCGGTGCTTTGATTTCCGAGATGGCAATCTCGGATCGTGGCCCTACCCAGACGCCAAGTGACCGGGCGAGTGCCGGAAAAGGAAGGGGTTCTGGCTGAACCCCTTCTGATGGTGTTTGCGCGCGGAGGAGGGGGTGACCGCCGCTGGTTAGGAATATCCCTTTTCCTGGAAAAGACGCGACAAAAAAAAGAGCCCGGCGGGGCCTTCGAGCCTCATGCTAGAGGGCCTACCAGACCCGCCGGGCCTCACGGTTTTGCCCCAGCATGAAATGCAGTGCGATGGGGACGGGATATTGTCCTGTTCGGCGGACGTGTTCCACTTTCCGTCGAGCTAGGGAAACGCGGAAGCCCAGGTTGTTGTTCCTGTTCCCGGGCCCGTTGTTGTTGCGGTTCGCCGACCGGCAGTTCCTGGCGTCATTGTTCCAGCTACCGCCGCGATTCGCGCGGTTCCCGCCTTGCCCTGCGTGGGAAGCCGAAAGACCAGTCCGTCGGGCGTCTGGCGGATGCGGACGCGGAGCCGGCGAGGCCGGGCGGGCGAAGGCGTCTCAGAAATGGGCGGTGGAGCGTTCACGAAAGACAATGAAAGGAAAAAGGGCCGGTTCCCCCCGCTCCTTATCCCTTGCTCGTTATGGCTGCTTCACTTCCACAATGGACGCGGGCGGCAAGTCATACCGCACGCCGCGGACGGTCTTGGTCTTCGTCTGGCCGGAAGGGTTGTACAACAAGGCCCGGCCGCTCTGGAGGACCACGCCGTAGACGCCGTCGGCGTCCGTATCGACCGCAGGCACCGGGCGGCGCTCCTTGCCCGGCGGATTGGAATACAGGACGTCCTTCAAACGCAGAAAATACGCTTGCTTCTCGCGGCGGCCTCCCTTGCAGACCGCGACCGCGCCCCGGCCGAGGCGGCGAATGCCGCCGGCCCCATCCACCTGCAGCCAATCCGGCACGGTCGCATCCCGCTCGACAGTCTCCAGGTTTCCGGAAAACAGGCCGCTGAACACACCGCCGGCCTCGACCCATGCCGCGATCTTCTTCACCGTGGATTGCTCGAAGACGGTTCCTTCGAGATGAATCAGGTAGCGGTAGCGGGCCAACGCGCCGTCGGCCACGAGGTTCTCGTCCACGATGTCGAAGTGCACGAAGTCCCGCAGCTCCTGTCCCAACTCGAGAAAGAGTCCCGGAAAGGGAACCTTCGGCTGGAGATAGTGATAGGTCTGCGGAAAGAGGACCGCAACCTCGACCACCGGCGGGTCGAAGACCATCAGCCGGCGATACTGGCGGAAGACTTCCTGCGCCTTGGGCTGGACCGGATTGGCGTGCCAATCCCAGAAGCCCGAGGCGCCGCAGCAGATGCTCTCGAAGATGCGGCCGACCTCGCCCTCCGGCGTGATTTGCGACGGCGGCTCGGACCAGAACGCCGCGCCGTAGAACTTCGCGGCCGTGGCGATCCGTGCCAACTGGGAAGACGCATTGGCGGCAAAGGGCCGAAAACCGCCATGGGTCGAGCGGATCTGCACCCTCTCTTCCGCGGCCATCTTCACCAGGGCCGTGTTGTCCTGGCCGACCCGCGGATCCTCGTCGCCGGCGCCCAATGGGAACATCTTGATCGTGTCGGGGAAGTGGCGGTTGGCCGCTTTGGCGACTTCCCGGGCGTAGTCGCGCATGGAGTCCAGATACCATCGCACGAAATCGAGCCACGCGCGCCGCGTCTCGACGGACCGCGGATAGTCGATGGCCGACTCCGGGGAAAACGCGGTGCCCCACGCCCGGTTCAGGGCATCCAAGCCGCCGTACTTGCCGAGCATGGCCCGGCGAAACGCCGCCCGCGCCAACTCGTCCGCGCACCAGTAGCCGTAGTGATTGTGGAGGTTGCCGAAGCGTTTCAGCCAGTCGGCCTTCTGGCCGGGCGTCCCCAGGCGGCACTGCGCCGGGAACATGCACTCCCCGTAGTCGCCGTGAACGCCCAGGTAGAAGGCAAAGATGTTGTCGGCCCCGC
>JBEKCP010000133.1:0-10863 GCA_050014815.1 Thermoguttaceae bacterium
TGCGCGGGTTGCGGAGGCCGACCGCGTACCACTTCCCCTCTCCCCGACCCTCTCCCGGAGGGAGAGGGGGATCTTATGCTTGCCTTTCTGGCCGGCCCCAGCCTCCCTTTATCCCCGCGGCGTGAACTGGGCCAGGTCGTATATCCCCAGCGTCTTCTCGATCCCGGCGACCCGCTCGACCGTCTTCTCGAACCCGTTGGGTCCGAACCGCTCGTTCTCCCGGTCCTCGAACCGCTCGCCCAGGGCGTCGTACTCCCGCTGGCTCACCAGGTCGTGGAAGGCGGGGAAGAGGATCGTGTCCTCCCGGGCGTGGTGCGGACCGTACATGCGAATGAACTGCCCCAGCGCGGCGGCCAGCGCGCGGCTGTCGTCCACACCGAGAAACTTGACCGTCGCCAACCGGAGTATGGTGTCCGTCAGCCGCCGGCCCGCAAGGTGCTGCGCCGCCAGCGTGTCGACCAGCTCGACCAGGCGGCCGGCCTTCTTGAAGCGGGGGAACAGGAAGTCCTCTTCGAGCTTCTCGTGGTAGTCCTCGACGAACGCCCGGACGATTCCGGCGGCGTCCACCAGTGGGCGCGTCGACCCCACTCCTTCCTTGGCATCGATCCTGCGAATCACTTCGCCGTAGATCAACAGGATGCGCTTCAGGACGCCGTGCTCGCGCATCAGGTCTTCGCCGGGCGAGACCTCCTCGGCCGTCTTTCCCTGGGCCGGCTTGGCTGGTCCCGGCTGGGTTCGGTCCGGCTCGGCGCCGGCGGCCCTATTGGACGGGCGCAGGCCCGTCGCGGCCGACAGGCCCGCCGCCACCGCCCCCATGAGCAACTCTCTCCTGCGACGATTCATGACCATTTCCCCCTCTCATGGCTTGATTCTTGGAACCCGGGTAACACTCCATTGTTTCACGACGGGCAAGGCCCGCAAGCCCAGGTGGCCGGCGTAGGACAACCCGAAGGGTTGCCAGATAGTAGCCGGGGGTCGGAGCGCAGCGCAGACCCCCGGTAACGATCCCCCTAGCCCGCGCACCCTGGAGGGGTGCCAGAATCGTGAGACACGCGCCCTTATCTCGTCGGATCTCTGCCACCCCTTCGGGGTGGGGCTCGTTCGGGCATCCGATTCCGGGGGTCTCCGCTGCGCTCCGACCCCCGGCTACTCTCTGCCAAGCCTGCGGCTTGGGGAAACGAAGGCCCAAACAAACCTCCCCCGAAGGAGTGACCCAGCTCAGAGCAAGTATTTCGGGTCGTACTCGACGCCGTTCCTTTCCAACAGCCGTTTGAGCTCGTCGATGAAACCGACCTTTCGGTGATGCTCCTCCTGGTTCTCGATGTACCGCCGCACTGCCTCGCGGTGGGTTGGACTGACGGAAAACGCGGCGTAGCCCACCTGCCAGGCGAACGATCGCTCGTGGTTCTCAGCGCTCCAAACGGATGATGCCTTCTTCAATTCTCGCAAGAAATCCGCCAGCCGGTGTGTTGCACTGAGGCTCGCGAGAATATGCACGTGGTCATCGACGCCGCCCACAGTCTCGGCCACGCCCCCCAGGCCGCGCACTGTGCCGCCCAAGTATTCGTGCAGCCGCGGACGCCACGGCGTGGCGATCAGCGGGCGGCGCTCCTTCGTGCTGAAGATGATATGGAAATGCAGGCTGGTGTAGGTCGAGCCCATGCGAACGTCACGATTCTAGCACCCCTTCGGGGTGCGCGGGTCCGGGGAATCGCTTCCGGGGGTCTCCGCTGCGCTCCGACCCCCGGCTACTCTCTGCCAAGCCTCCGGCTTGAGGTCGGGCTCATGGCCTAGTACTGCCGGTTGACGACGAACTCGGCCAGGCCGGCCAGGGCGTCGCGGGCCGCGCCGGGGCCGAGCACGTCGAGTTCCTGGGCGGCACGCCGGGCGAATTGAAGGGCCTGACCGCGGGCATAGACAAGGGCGTCCGAGCGGCCCCACCAGCCGCGAAGGATGTCGCGATGGTGATTCCCGGAGCCGGACAACTGTCCGAGCAGCTCCGTCCGCTCGTCCGCACTCACCCGGTCCAGGAGCCGGATCAACGGCAGCGTGGACTTCTGCTTCAAGAGGTCGGTGCCCAGCGATTTGCCGACCGTGGCTTCGTCGCCGACCACGTCGAGCAGGTCGTCGGTGATTTGGAAGGCGACGCCCAGTTGGAGTCCGTAGCGGGCCAGGGCTTCACCGACGGGGGGATCTGCCCCGGCATAGTGGGCCCCGATCCGGCAGCAACAGGCCGTCAGCGCCGCCGTCTTGCTCGCGATGATGTCGAAGTAATGCTGCTCGGTCAGGGCATAGTTGCCACGGCTTTCCGCCTGGCGGAGCTCGCCTTCGCACATGGAGCGGGTGGCGTCGCCGATGGCCTGGCAGCCGAATACGTCGTCCAGGGAGCTGGCCAGGCAAAGCGAACGGGAGAAGAAGTAATCGCCCAAGAGGACGCTCGTCTCGTTGTTCCACCGGACGTTGACGGTGTCCAGGTGGCGGCGCATGGTCGCCTCATCCAGCACGTCGTCGTGGATCAACGTGGCGGTATGGATCATCTCGACGGCCGCCGCCAGCACTACGTGCTCCCGGCGGAGCCTGCCGCAGGCCCGGGCACAGAGCAGCACCAGGGCGGGCCGCAGCCGTTTCCCCCCCAAGCGGAACCCGTACCGCACCAGCCCGTCGATGAACGGGTAATCGCTGCGGAACTGCTCCCGCAGTGTCTCCTCGACCCGATCGAGCTCTCCCTGGATGGGAGCATACAGCGAGGCCAGGTTCTGGGGAGACCGCACCCGGTCCTCGGCCGCCTGTGTCATCAGCACCGTCCTGAGAGGGGTATACTGTCCAGGGTGGCAACCACTAGATTGTAACCGGAAAAGGCGGTTCGTCGAGGGGCGGTAAGTATGGCACAGGCATCTTGCCTGTGTTGCCTGGACACAGGCTGGAAGCCTGTGCGACGATCCCGATCCAAGAAAAAATTATCCGTCGCGGGGGTCTGCCGCGACGGGTTAAGTGGATCGGCGAATTGGACTTAGGGCTGGCGATGCCGGGCATCGGGCAGCGATGCCCGGCACCGGGCTACGGCGCCAGGCTAAACAAGCTCTTTTTTCGCCCCGATCAGCGTCCGCAGGCGCTCCGCCAGCAGGGCAGCATCAAACGGCTTCTTGAACGTCTCGTTGATGCTGGAACGGTCGAAGCTGATCGAGCTGCCGTCGTCGGGCAACAAGGCGATCAGGATCACGTCGGCGAACTCGGTGTTACGCCGCAAGTTCTGGCAGATTTGCAGGGCCTCCGTCCGGCCAATCGAGAAATCGACGATGATGCAGTCAGGATGGAAGCTTTCCGCCTGAATGCCGGCGTCGAAACCACTGGCCGCTACGGCTACCTTGAACGAACGCTCCAGCGGCAATTCCCGCTTGAGGTTCTCGACCAGAACTTGATCCTGCGCCACGATCAGGATCTTGGCCATGGCCTCGTCCTCGAGATCGCCCAGCGGCATGCCGTGCTCCTTGAGGAACCTGATCAAGTACTCGCGGGGAATCCGCCGGTCTTGCGATCCGGGAATGCGGTACCCCTTCAGTCGCCCCGAGTCAAACCATTTGCTGACGGTTCGCGGGGCCACCTTACAAATCTTGGCGACCTGACCTGTTGTGAAGACCTTCATCGCAGGCTCTCCGATATCTTCCACGTTGGTTTGGGTTGCGTTCCGCCGTTGACCCCTCGTCTTGTGGCGGAACCGTTCGCCCCTTGCCCGCGGATCTAGCCCTATTCGCTCCATCTGACTGGCCGCACATTGGCCAGCGGGCCCGCAGGCACTTGGGTCGGGGCCATCCGTAATTCGCAGTTTTGGCTGTGGTTCAGCTCCCTCTGACCCTCACCGCACAAATTACATCGGCATCCTCAGTATCCGGAAGCCAGGGAAAATCCGTAAAATAGGGAAGCATTCATCCTGTCACCCCATTACGAATCACTCCGGTTCCCAACACAATCATCCGGCGAACTACAGTTGGTAGGGGCGAGACAAGCAGACAATCCGCGCTAGAGAATCCGCGACGGATCGTGAAGGCGTGTCCTTCAAAGGCAGGTTCCCCCCTGCAGCCTATCCCGCGCCGGTTTGGACATCCCAGGCATGTCTTCGACATCCCGGGATACCTTCGGCATCCCGCGGATGTCTCACACAGCCCTTCGATGCCTCACGTGCGGAATAAGCCTTCCGATAACTAAATTCGCCTTTACCCATGGTAGGACTTTAGAAACTTTCTCCAGTCGTAGCGACAGCACCGCTTCTGCATAGCGAAACGAACCTGCCGATTGCGATGGCTGGGAGAAGGGGCGAAGAGAAACCGAGAAACCGGGTGGGATGGAGAGAGTGGGGCGGCGTCGGGGCGTCCACCTGTCCCCTGTTCGTGGTCAGTTGTCCGTTGTCCGTTGCAACTGACAACTGACGACTGACAACTGACCACTGACAACGGACTTCCCCCTACGCGGCCTGCGACTGCTTCTCGGCCGCGGCCAGCCGCTCGGGAAGGATCTGACCGTCGTCGCTGACGTCCTCGAAACGCACCGAAACCTGCTTCGATACGCCCGATTCCTGCATCGTGATCCCGTACAGCGTGTTGGCCGCGGTCATCGTCTTCTTCGAGTGCGTTACAATGATGAACTGGGTCCAGGCGAGGAAGTCCTGGAGCACCTTGGTGAAGCGGTCGATGTTGGCCTCGTCCAAGGCCGCGTCGACCTCGTCCAGCACGCAGACGGGGCTGGGCCGGCTGCGGAACATGGCCAACAAAAGCGCCACGCACGTCAATGTCTTCTCTCCCCCGCTCAGAAGCGAGATGCTCCGGGGCTCCTTGCCGGGCGGCCGGGCCACGATCTCGATCCCCCCCTCCAGGATATCGACCCCCTCTTCGAGCACGATGTCGCCCTGGCCGCCCCCGAACAGGTCGCGGAACAGCTTCTGAAAGTGCTCTCGCACCATATCGAGCGTCTCGGTGAACAGCCGCCGGCTGTCGGTATTGATCTTCTCGATGATCCTTTCCAGGGCCGCCTTCGCGGAAGTGAGGTCCTGGTACTGCTCCGAGAGGGTCTTGTAGCGGGTCTCCAGCGACTGGAGTTCCTCAAGGGCTTCCAGGTTCACGTTACCCAGGCTGCCGATCTTCTGGCGGAGTTCCTCGATTTCCCTCTGGACTTCTCCCCGCTGGTGCTCTTCTTCGCCGGTGGGTACGTGTTCGAGTTGGGCCAATTCGATCCCGTAGTCGTCGCGAAGCCGGCCTGCGAGGTCCTCCCGCTGGTGCCGCACTTCGCTGGCGGC
Source organism: Thermoguttaceae bacterium (assembly GCA_050014815.1). Taxonomy (GTDB): domain Bacteria; phylum Planctomycetota; class Planctomycetia; order Pirellulales; family Thermoguttaceae; genus JBEKCP01. Next base: position 5,288 of record JBEKCP010000133.1, read on the forward strand.
CAGGTCCTGGGCGTGGATCTGGTCTTCGAGGTTACGGAGCTTCGATCGCGTGCGCTGGACCTCGCCCGTCAACTCCGCCCGTTGCGACTGGAGCGACTCGCGGAGGTTGATCTGCCGGACGGTTTCGGAGGAGAACGATTCCTTGTGGAGATAGAGTTCAGCCACCTCGGCCTCGCAGCGGAGGATGTTCCCGCGGGACTCCTCGGCCCGCTGGAGGCACTGGGCCAACTGTTGGCGGCCCTCGGCGATGGCCCGGGCCTGCTCCTGGCGGTTTTCTTCGAGTTGTCGCATTCGGGCATGGAGGTTTCGGAGGCGTTCTTCGCTCTTGGCCAGGTCGACCTTGGTCTCGGTGGTTTCACGGTTGCGGACCTGGCGCTGGGCCTCGAAGTGGGCGATCTCGTGCCCCATGGCGGCCAACTGGGTCTCCATTTCGGCCAGCCGCGTTTCGAGTTCCTCGCTTTTCTGGCGGGCCTGGGCCAGGCGAGTGACGGCGGTGGCGTGCTGGTCGGCGGCGGCCTGGAGTTGGCTGTCCAAGGCCGCGCGTTGCGTGTCGAACTGGAGCCGCCGCTCTTCCGCGGCGGAGAGCGTCAAGCGATGATCGGCCAGGGCTTCGGCGGCCTGGCGGTGCTCGGCGTCTTTTTGGCGGAGCTCCTCCTGTTGGCGGCAGATCCGGGCATCGAGCCCGTCGATGCCGGTCTGGCCCTGCCCGATCCTGGCTTCCAGCTCGGCCAGTTGGGTCCGCAGCGCCCGCAACTGGCTGCGGCGCGAGATGAGGCCGGCGGCGGCCTGGCGGGGTCCGACCACCAGGGTGCCGTCGGCCTCCCGGAGCTCGCCGGCCAGCGTGACGAAGTTCAGTCCGCGGCCGGCAGTTTCCGCCAATTGCATCGCGTGAACGAGTTTCTCGACGATCCAGGTGCGGCCCAACAGCCGCGTCACCAATCCGCCCAATCGAGGGTCGGCCTCGACGAACTGGTCAGCCCGGCCGAGCACGCCGGGCCGGCCCTCCAGGTCGGGAAAAGGGGGACAGTCCCCATTTGCCGGCACGGCCCGAAGGGTGCTTCGCACAAATGGGGACTGTCCCCTTTTTCCCTCCGGCTCGGCCGCATCGCTGAGCCAGAGAAAGCCCACCCGGCCGGCAAATCGCTGGGCGTGGTCGCGGATGTAATCCAACAGCTCGGGTGTGGGCACGGCCACGACGTGCTGGGCCGCCGGCCCCAGGGCCACTTCCACCAGCGGCGCCACCTCGACGCTAACCCTGACCAGGTCGGCCAACAGGCCGGAGACGGTGCGGAAAGGACCGGGGTCGGGAGCGGCTCGTCGGGCGAGCACTTCCTTCACCCCGGCGGTCAGCCCTTCCTGGCGGCGCTCGAGTTCTTCGAGGACGGCCGTCCGCTCGACTACCCCGCTGTGACGCTGGCGGAGCCCGGCCAACTCGTTCTGCTCGGCGGACAGTTGCTTCTGGCTTTCGGTGAGTTGTTGGCCGGCGGCGGCCAGGGCCTCGGCCTTGGCCTCCAGCGACCGGGCCAGGTCGTCCCGCCGGCGCCGCAGGCCCTCGAGCTCCGTGCCGAGGGCGGCGATCTGCCGGTCCAGGTCCCGGATGCGGTTGGTGCTCTGCTCCCGGGCGGCCTCGGTCGCGGCCGCCTGGCTCTCCAGACCGCTGATCTCGCTGGCCAGCGCGGCGGCCGATCGCGTCTGGTCCAGGTGGGCGGCACGCCGCTGCTCGTTCTCGCTCCGCACGTGGTCGAGGCGGGCCATCACCTCGGTCAACGCCCGCTCCCCCTCGACCAGCCGCTGGGCGATCTTGCGGTGCTCCTCGTCAACCGACGCGACGGACTCGCCGGTCTGGCGGACCTGCTCCTGGAGGTCCTCCGCCCGTCCGCTCAGGGCGACGACCTGCCGGCGGTGCCGGGCGATCTCCTGCTCCAGATCGCGCGAGCGGTTCCGCTCGTGCTCGATGGTCGATTCCTGGCTGGCGATCCGCTCGCGGTTGGTCGCAATCTGGGCTTCGTCCTGCCGGATGGCCTCGTTGATCTCGTTGGTCTTGGCATCGAGTTCCAGCAGCGTCGCCTCCAGCGACTCGGCCGCCGCCGCCGCGGTGTCCCGCTCCTCCCCGAGGGCGGTCATCCGGACCTGAAATTCGGCCAGCCGGTCGCTCAGCCGCCGCCAGTCGACCAGGCCGACCTGGGTCCGCAATTCCTGGAGCCGGTCGGTATGTTCCTTGTAGCGGCGGGCCTTTCCCGCCTGGAGGCGGACGCTCCGCAGCCGGCTGTCCACCTCATCGACGATGTCCGACAGCCGGAGCAGGTTCTGTTGGACCCGCTCCAAGCGGCGGAGGGCCTCGATCTTCTTGAGCTTGAAGCGGCTGATCCCCGCCGCCTCCTCGAAGATCATCCGCCGGTCCTTCGCCGAGGACTGCAAGAGCACGTCCACCTTGCCCTGCTCGATCACGCTGTAGGCCTGCGTCCCCAGCCCCGTGCCCGCCAAAAGGTCGCGGATGTCGCGGAGCCGGCACGGGTTGCGGTTGATCAGGTATTCCCCTTCGCCGCTGCGGTAGACGCGGCGGGTGATGTGGACTTCGGGCGTGTCGATCGCAAAGAGGTGGTTGGCGTTGTTGAAAGTGAGGGTGATTTCCGCCGAGTTCACGGCCCGGCGGCTCGGGGAGCCGTTGAAGATGACGTCGGCCATCTCCTTGCCGCGGAGGCTCTTGACGCTCTGCTCGCCCAGGACCCACTTGATGGAGTCGACGATGTTGGATTTCCCCGACCCGTTCGGACCCACGACGACCGTGATGCCCGGGGGAAACTCGAACCGCGTCTTGTCGGCGAAGCTCTTGAAACCGGCGAGTTCGAGGGCCTTCAGCATGGGACTAGTCTACTTCTCGACCGCGTCGACGCGGAGATCGGCCGTCTTCCAACCATCCTTATCTAAACCTTTGGGGGCATCATTGCCCTTCGACGTGGTGGATGGCGGCTTCTCGGCCTCCGCCTTCGGTTCGCCCTGTGCCGTGGAGTCGTAGAGGCGGCCCGTCGCCGGCACGGCCTCGACCTCGAAGCGCGATTCCAGCGCCCCGCTTGCCTTGGCCTCCTGCAGGGCCTGGACCACGTCCGGATAGGTTCCGCCGAGGTCCACGATCGCCCGGATTACCTCGTCAAGCCGGGGCGAGACGGCTCGCCTCTGGTCGGGCTGGTTCGATGTGAACTTGCTCACGGAGACCGCCTCGCCGCCGCCGCTGTTGATCATGATGTGGGGGCCGGCGTTGATGGCCAGCGGCGTGAGCAGCCGCTGGTCCCGCCCAAACAAGACCACTTCCGCCCGCTGGCTCCGCGCGACGTGGACCAGCGACGGGCCGGCAGTGTCGAGCACATGGTAGCTGAACTGGCCGCCGAGTTGTTCTCCCTTGACCAGCGGCTCGTTGGGATTGACCCTCCACAAGGCCCGGAAGGCCCCGTAACGGGTCTCCGCGCTCGGCACGCCGAGCAACTGGCGCAACTGGTCGCTGGCCGTGAACTCGTCCATGGCGGCCAGTGCCGTCAGGGCCATCGCGCGGAACGCCGGCTCTTGCCGGGCAGCCTCGGCCAGCGGCTCGGCCGCCTCCGGCCGATCGAGGTACGCCAGGGCTTCGGCCGAGACGAACCGCACCTCGGCGTTGGCCGACTGGATCCCCTTCAACAAAGGCGGAACGCCTGACTTCCCAAGGGCCTCCAATTGCAAGGCGGCGCGGGCCGCGGTGCTCGGATCGAGCAGCTCCGCTTCAAGGCTGATGATCCGCCGGCTTGTCTCGGCGATCGAATCCTCCAGACCGACAGCCCGGAGCACCTGCATGTATCGCTCGATGTTGTCCTTGTACCGCGGATGGACCGCCAGGTCGACGTACCTGCCGGTCTTGGCCGTGGCGACTCCGACCTTGATGCCGTCCTTGAACGTATGGAACTGCCGGTTGATGGCGTTGGCCACGCGGGAACTGGTCATGGCGGCGTCGCGGAGCTGCTGCGGGGTCATTTCGGTTTCATCCCCGCTCTTGAGCAAGAGGCCCAACGACCGCGGTTCCAGCGCCACGCCACCGCCGAGCACCCGCCCCCGGCACAACAGGGCCACGGCGCTCTTGTCCGTGGCCGAGGGATCGACCAGGACAGGCCCCTGGGCGAGTCCGCGGACCTTCCCGTTGAAAAGGCGGTTCTCGACCAGGGCGGTGTCGTTCAGCCGCGTCTCCAGCAGGCAGCCCCCGCGGAGGCTCATCGTTTCGCTCCGGCCGGGAATGCGGACCTCGACGTCGAAGCGGTCGCCCTTCTGAATGCCCGGCCGCAGTATGGCCCGGACCAGCACAAGCGCCGCGTTCCGCGAGGCCAGAAGTTGATTGGGATTCTTGACGTTCCGCCGCTTCATCTCCTCTATCAGCATCGCCCGTTGCGGCGACGGCTCGGGGTCGCTTCCGGTGCCATTGAGTCCCATCACGAGACTCACGGCCTCCACTTTGACGGGAAACAGGCCGAACGGAGTGGCCAGATCGCCGACCAGCTTGGGCGGCGAATCGGATTTCTGGGCCTCGTCGGGCTTGTTGGCCCCAGGGCCGTGGAGGTCCCAAACCGCGCACCCCCCCAACCCCACCACGGCGCTCCACAGGAGAAAATGACGACGTTTCATGCTTCCCTGCACTCCCGTCCTATCGAGGGGACGCCTTGGCCGGCGCATCAGCCCGGATTCCAGACACTAGCCCGACGCGCAAGCGAGGGACCAACGACCGATCGCCCTCGCTAGCGCTTCGGGCTGGTGTCAGCCGGTGAATAGTCGCGGTTAGGGCAGAACAATACTGATTTGAAGCCCGGGGGTCAAGGTGGGTCGTAGCCGCCCGGGTTCCAGGGGTGACAGCGGCAGACCCGGCAGATACCCCGCCACACCCCCCGAATGGAGCCATACTTCCGCACCGCGCCGATGAAATACGCGCTACAGGACGGCTCGAAGCGGCAATGACGTCCCAATATCGGGCTCAACAGGAGTTGATAGAGCTTGACCAGCAGGATCAGCCCCCAGCCCGGCAATCGCAGCAGTCCACGCCAGAAGTATCTCAGCCGTTGCGTGTTCATCTGTCAGATTCTACCGGAAAGGGATTAGGGATTGGGGATTAGGGATTAGAAAGCCGGAACTACGCGAGTCCAATCCCCAATCCCTAATCCCCAATCCCTCTCCCCCCCCGCAGCTTCCGCGCAACGCGACCCGAGAGCCGAACGAGCGAATCCCGGATCTCCGCCAGTCGCGGCTCCCGGCCGGGCCTGGGGAGGACCACCATGTCGATTCCCTGCGGCAACTGCTGCCTTGCCAGGCGGAAGGCCTCGCGGATCCTGCGTTTCCAGCGGTTCCGGACGACCGCACCGCCGAGCTTGCGGGAAACGGCCAGTCCCAGCCTCGCCTGCGGCAGGCCGTTGGGATGGCCGAAGACCAGAAGCGTCTGGTCGGCCGCCGTACACCGGAGCCGGAAGGCCCGCTGAAAATCGCCGCGTTTGGCCAGGCGGTGCGTCCGGGGCAATCGCTGATCGCCTACCATCGGAGGTCTTGGCGGGGAGTGGAGGGATGTCGTTGGG
>JBEKCP010000134.1:0-10823 GCA_050014815.1 Thermoguttaceae bacterium
TTTGGATGCTTCCCATATCTCGTCGGTCCACGCGGAGAACTCATCGACAACGTCGCACTGGACGCCCGGTTTCGGCCTGCCGGGCCGGCGACCGAGGAGTTGGATGCCTCTTACTCCCGCCCATCCCAATCCCGTGAAGGCGAGCGCGTCAAGGAGTTGTCGCCGAAAGAAAGAGTTTCGGAGATGCGCGATATTGCGCAGAAACCGAAAGGGATGCAATATCCGGAAGTAAAAGGGCACGGAAAATAGGCTCCAACGCGCAGCTTTGAGCAACTGCACGACGGGTTGGCTGTAGCCACCCATGCCGGCGCCGTAAAGCAGGGGAGACTGCCGGATCGCATCCCTGAGCAACTGGACGCCAACTTGCGAGTAGGCGCAGTCGATGATCCCTTCGGAAAGCGGGAGGCCGATGTTACCGATCGCAACGGTCTTTCCTCCGAGTGAAAAGTCTTGATGTTTCAGCAAATATCCGCCATGCACAACCGCCTGATCGTCCACAGCCACGTACGATTTGACGAAAATCCGCCGGCCCGGCAGTTCGGGCAGCCATTCCGAGACCGGCGACTCCGGAAACCGGCATCGCGCTCCCCTCGCCCTCAGACGGCCGTTGAAGTCGGCAACCGCGGGTACCATCGACTCCCGGTATTCCTGGATTACGATCGGCATATTTCAGTCTACTTCACGCCATGCACGGCCAGGATATTCTTGATCTTGCGGACGGTCGTCAATTCTGCAATGATCAATTCGTGCCCGTCCATATCTTCTCGAGAAGCCATTTGCGTTCCAGCCGCCGCCGCTGGACATCCGTGATGGCATGGCTGCCGTTGGCCGCCAGCAGGTAATCCAACAGCGTGGCCGCGGGGACGAACCAGCCGTTCTTGCGGGCCAGGCGTTTCATCAGCGACTCGAACCTTGGTTCAAGCTCCTGCCCGTGGGCAAAACCCTTCGCGAAATGCGTGTATATGATGCACGCGCCTCCCTCCTCCTCGAGCCGGTCCTGAGATTCCTCGGAGATACATTGATCGAAGCTCCGAACGTTCTGCCCGTTGGAGGACGCGAACCACTGGTTCACGTAGGGACGCCTGGGATCGTGGTAGGGCATGAAAGGGCACATCTTCAGAGTGTTGATGTCCTGAAAAACGAAGTTTCGATAGTACTTGATCTTCGCCTTGCAGAAGTCCCCCCAGAAGAACTCGTCGTTCTCGACGTGCCCGCGGAACCTGGAGTAGTTGCGGAAGCATGTTAGAAGGCCGTAGGCAAAGGCATGCCAGCCGGTCACGCGCGCCTCCCCCCAGTAGATGCCCTCGTCAAGACTGTGATTGCTTGCCGTGGTCGGCTCGTGGCCGAAGAGTTCTGCAAACCGCTCCAGCGCGCGGAGGATCTGTGCGCGAGGCACGCCGTTCCAGGTGGCGTTATGCCAGCCGATTTCGAATCCGCTGGCCTGCAAATCGAGCAACCAGCGAAGGTGATCGGGTTCCTCGCACGTTGCGCCGGCCCAGCCGCTCTCGCGCTGGCCAGGATCGCCTGCAATCACCCAGGCCGACTTGGTCGTGCGGAAGCCGCAATCACGCAAGAAGGAGTAGACCGGGCTGACATTCTCGAGCGTGGCGAGGTCCGTGTCGTCAAAAATCGTAAAGGCGAATCGTTTGTCGCCGGGCCAGCGGGTCTCGAGAGGCACGATTCAATCGTCCTTGCGTAGGAGTTCCAGCACGCGGGCTGCGATGGACTGGCAGTCCAGGCCGTAGAGCTTGCGAAGGTAATCTTGATCGCCGACGGCCGTATTGAAAGCCCGCGGCAGGCCGAAGCGGCGAAAGCGGACGTTGGGGATCCCGGCTTCGGCGAGGACTTCGGCCACCGCGCCCCCGAGGCCGCCGACGATGCTGTGCTCTTCGACGGTGACGACGAGCCGCGTCTCGCGTGCAGCACGGAGGATGGCGTCGGCGTCCAGCGGGTGCAGGGTGTGCATGCTCAGCACGCGGGCGCGGATGCCCGCCTTCGACAGTTCCGCGGCGGCGGCGACCGTCGTGGCGAGCATTCCGCCGGTGGAGATCAGGGTCAGGTCGCCGCCGTCGCGGACGGTGAATGCCTTGCCGAGGCGCCAGTCGATCGGTCCGGCGTGAACGAGCGGCTCGCCCGCCCGGCCCAGGCGAAGATAGACGGGCCCGATGCCGGCGGCCGCGGCGCGGACGGCGGCGGCCGTCTCCACCGGGTCGCCCGGTGCAATCACGGTCATTCCGGGCAGCGCCCGCAGGATCGCCAGATCCTCGGTCGCGTGGTGAGACATCCCCAGGGCCCCGTAGGCGAACCCGCCGCCGATGGAGACGATCGTGACGTTGGCGCGATGATAGCAGATGTCGTTGCGGATCTGTTCCAGGCAGCGGATCGTCGGGAAATTGGCGATCGAGTAGATGAAGACGATCCGGCCGGCCATGGCCATGCCGGCCGCCACGCCGGCCATGTTCTGCTCGGCGATGCCCGCGTTAAGGAACTGGTTGCGATGGCTGCGGGCGAAATCCAGGACGACGCCGAAACCCAGGTCGCCGGTGATCAGCGTGAGGCGGGGGTCGCGCCCGGCCACTTCGGTGAAACTCTCGATGAAGGCGGCTCTCATGACGGTTCGGTCAGCTCCCGGATCGCGTCCTCGTATTCGGCGCCCTGGGGCGTGCGGTAGTGCCAGAGCAGCTTGTCTTCCATGAAACTGACGCCCTTGCCCTTGACGGTATGGGCAAGGACGCAGGTGGGTTTGCCCGGCTCGCGCGGCAGCGTGCCCAGGGCCGCCTCGATCGCGCCGATGTCGTGCCCGTCGATCTCGCACACCGACCACCCGAACGCCGTCCACTTGGCGCCGAAGGGCTCCAGGTTCAGGACGTCCTTGACGTACCCGAGGCTCTGGATCTTGTTGAAATCGACGATGGCGGTCAGGTTGTCGAGCCGGTGATGGCCGGCAAACAGGACGGCCTCCCAGGTGGAGCCTTCGTCGCATTCGCCGTCGCTCAGGAGTGTGAAGACACGGTAGGGCCGGCGGTCCCACAGGCCGGCCAGCGCCAGCCCGCAGGAAATCGACAGCCCGTGGCCCAGCGCCCCCGTCGAGACCTCGACGCCGGGGATCCCCTTCGCCGTGGCGTGGCCGGGCAGGCGGGCGCCGTCGACGTAGAAGCTCTCCAGCCAATCCAAAGGGAAGTAGCCGCATTCCGCCAGCACGGCGTAGAATCCCGCGCAGGCGTGCCCCTTGCTGAGGATCAACCGGTCCCGGTCGGGATCGTCGACGGTCTCGGGCGTCAATCGCAGGATCCGCCGGTAGAGCACCGCCAGGAGTTCCGCCATCGAGAGCGAGCTTCCCACGTGGGAACTCTTCGCCCGATGCGTCATGCGGACCGCGTGCAGGCGGATCTTCCGGGCAAGTTCAGCGAGGTCGTGGCTCATTTCAAGGTCCCCTCTGCCGCCGGGAGAGGCACCCGCGAGCGGGTACCCGGGGGTGAGGGCTTAACAAGGGCACGCAAACCGGGAAAAGGGCCTCTCCACCAATCGCCCTCACCCTCGGGCACCATGCGAAGCAGGGTCGCTCCCGGAGGGAGAGGGGACCAATCCCGTAACGATCGCGTCTACGAATTATAGAACGCGACGATGCAATCGCAAACGTAATTCACGTCCTCGTCGGCCAGGGAAGTGTTCATCGGGAGCATCAGCAGGCGAGTAAACAACTCGTCGGTGGCGGGCAGCCGCTGGGTAAAGCCGAGTTTCGGGAACTGGTGGACCGCCTTGCCGCCCCATTGGATGAGCGTCCCCACGCTGTGCTCCTTCAGGAAGAGCCGCAAGGCATCGCGCCGGAGGGCCTCGATCTCGTAGTTCTGGAAGATGTCGAAATGGTCGGGCTCGGAGCCGGGGGCGGGGGGCAACCGAAGCTGCGGCAGACCGCCCAGGCGATCCTGGTACATCGCGGCGAACTCGCGGCGCCGGGCCACCGCCCGGTCGTAGGTCTTCAGCTTGTGGTTGAGGATGGCCGCCTGGAGATTGTCCAGGCGGGAGTTGATCCCCCAGAGGACGACGTCGCCGGTGGCGGCATCGCGGCCGTGATCGCGAAGCAGGAGGAGTTTTTCCCGCACGTCGCCGTCGTCGGTCATCACGCAGCCGCCGTCGCCGAGGCAGCCGAGCGTCTTGGCGGGATAGAAGCTGATCGCGCCGGCCAGTCCGAAGGTGCCCGCCGCGCGGCCCTTGAAACGCGAGCCCAGCGCCTGGGCGGCGTCCTCGACGATCACCAGTCCGTGGCGGGCGGCGACGGCCCCCAACGCGTCCATGTCCGCGGTGCGGCCGTTGAGCTGCGTCGGCATGATTGCCTTGGTGCGGGGCGTGATCGCGGCCTCGACGCAGGCGGGGTCGATCAGGTGGTCCGGCCCGCAGTCCACCGGCACCGGCGTGGCCCCGGCGAAATGGATGGCCGCCGCCGTGGCCACCATGGTATGCGAAGAGAAGACGACCTCATCGCCCTCGCCGATGCCCGCGGCCCGGAGCGCCAGGTGCAGGGCGTCCGTGGCGTTGGCCATTCCGACGACGTACCTGGCCCCGACGTAGGCCGCGAGGTTGCGCTCGAATTCCTCGAGGTCCCGTTGCATGATGAAGGCGCCGCGGCGGCCCACGTCGGAGATGACCGACAGGAGCTCCGCCTCCTGCGAGGTGAAGACGTGCGGATAGTTGAAGAAGGGAACGTTCCTCAATGCAAGAGTGTTAGACATATTTGCCTAGCGAACATCCTGGGTGTTGCCAACGTCAGGGACACGGGCGTCGGTGAGAATGAACTGGTCACGCAATCGAAAGCCGAGTCGCCGCTTCCGCGCACAAAACCCCGCGAACTGGAAAGATGCCTTCCTACAGACGCGAATCGAAGGTTCGTTCTCTTCGCGGGCAATATACCAATAACGGCGCCCCGGTTTACGAGTGCGCACGATCGCTTCGCGCAAAGCCGCAACGGCCAATCCCTGCCCGCGGTACTCGGGTTCTGTCCAGGTTGCGAAGATATGGAGATCCTGGGCTCCGATGAACGACCAACGAAAAATCCCGGGTAAGATGCAGGTCCGATGGACGATTCGCTCCTTGTGCATCACGTAGAGAACCATGTACCCAGGAGCGCGGAAGATGCGCAAATAGTGTGCCAACCACCAGCACGCAAATTTATACGAAGTGCCCGGCGGAATTATGCGAAATGGCCCGGGGCGCCAGAACTGGAAGTGATAGCGCGGGTCCAGGCTCGGTTCGTCGAGGTGGGATCCATCGGTCGTGAAAGCAAAGAGCATGGGTAGATAGGCGGGGTCAAACATGGCTCGCAAAGAGCTACTGCGTTAGGCCTCTCGGCTGGACGCGGTAGTCCGCGAGCGCAACATAATAAATCGGCCGGTTAAGGGTTCGTGGGAGTTCTCGCCTGTTCCTCCGCAATCCATTGGACCGCCTGGGCCCGTAGCTCGGCGAAAGTGGGATAGCCTTGCAGTTCTCGGGGGCACCAGTTCTTGCGGACGATCCGCAGGATCGTATAGAGGATGATCTTAAGGTCGCCTCGGAGACTGTGAGTTTCGAGGTAGTAGAGCTGCAATTGCCGCTTGACGGGCCGAATGATTTCTTCGTAGGCGGCGTCGGGGTCCATCGCGCCGGCGAGCACGCCGCCCTCGTCGGAGTTCCAGATCGAGGCCCAATCGGTTATTCCCGGCCGAACCTCGAGGGTCCGCCGAGCCTCGGCGTCAAATTGTTCGACCTTCTCGACGACTTCCGGCCTGGGGCCCACCAGACTCATTTCGCCCCGCAGGACGTTGATGAGCTGCGAGACTTCATCGAGTTTGAATCGCCGGACGAAGCGGCCGCTTCGGGTCACACGGAGATCGTCGCCGGAGGTCGAGGGGCCGCCGATCCTGTCCGCGTTGGCCGTCATCGAGCGGAACTTGAAAATGGAGAACGGCTTGCCGTGGCGTCCACCGCGCCTGCCGCGGTAGAAGACCGGCCCCGGGGAATCCAGCTTGATCCAGATCGCCATGACTAGGAACAAGGGGGAAAGCAGGACCAGTCCGCCGGCACTAACCACTATGTCGAAGAGTCGTTTCAGCATGAGGAGCCTTCTATTTGAGCCAGAAGTTCGGAAACGACATGCTCGACGGAGAACGCCTCGAGAATGCGCCGTCTTCCGGCCTCGCCGATGGTTCGCCGTAGGTTGACGTTGGAGACCAGTTGCGCGATGGCGTTGGCCAGCGCCGTGGCATCTTGGGGTGGAACGAGGATCCCGGCGCCGTCATGGAGGAGTTCGGGAATCCCCCCCGTAGTGGTCGAGACCACCGGGATCCCGTGAGCCATCGCTTCCATCAAGGAGACAGGAATGCCTTCATGAAGGTCATTGCCCAGGTCGACGCTCGGCAGGACGACCAGATCGATTTTCTTGGCCTCATAGAGTCCCAGCACCTTGTCATGGCTGGTGAATCCCAGGAACTGGACCCTGTCTTCGAGAGACAGCCTGGATACCATGGCCCGAAGCTCCGTCTCCAGGTGCCCTACCCCGCCAATCGCCAGAAGGCAAGGGACCAGGCGGCCTTTCAGGATCGCCATGGCTTCTATCAAGTACTTGAGCCCCTTGACCGGGCGAAGGTTGGCCAGACAGAACACGACCATCGGTCCGTCAGGGCGCTCCCCGGCGGGCAACGAGGCCGGTGGCCGAACGCCAAGATGGATAACCGGGGCTCGGGGTGCCGGGAGGCGCACGCCGAGCGACTCCGCCATTTTTCGACCGCTCATCGAGATGAACCGTACGAAGGCAGCCCGGGAAGCCTTGACTGGCAAGAGATTGTTGTCTGCGATGTCGCCCCGATGGGCTGTGCAACTCCAAGGAATGCGGGAAACAATGCTCGCCACCATGGCCATGGTGGCAGTCGTTGAGATCCAATGGGCGTGGATGTGGTCGGCCCGCCAACTTCGCGCGACGCGTCCCAACCACAACCCCTTCGGGTACACGGCCAGATTCTTGCGCAGGACTCGAAGGCTATTGGAATGCAGCAGCAGGCCCAGCGCCCGCAGCGCAGCGATCGGGTTCCGCAGCAACTCGGCAACCGCCGCCGCCAGAATTCGCCATGAGACGATCGGCTGGCAAAGACTCAAGTCGGCCAGTTCTTGTGCATCATGGTGCATGACCGGGCCGGCGGGCGAGCGAGGCACGATCCGAACGTCCCATCCCCGCCGCGTTAACTCCTCGACCTCGGGGATGAAGAACGGCTCACCGACGCCGAACGGAAACATCGCGGTGACGTAAAGGAGTCTTGGGCGATCGTGGCGTGCCCCCGTCGCTCCAACTGTCGCCGCAACACCAGACATCTTACATGCTCCTCCCAACCTGATCAGGGCCCGCAAGGCCCCGCTTCGCGCCCTATAGCCACGAGGTTCTCCAGATAGGCCATCATTCCGGCATACACTTTCTCGGCGACAAATCGGTCCTCGAAGACGCGACGGGCATTCTCCGCCAGTCGCGCCGACTCGGCGCGGCTTGTACAGAGATCGCCCAGAATGGCTGCAAGGGCATCGGCATCCCCATAGTCATAAGCCACGCCGCACTGCTCCTCCGCAACCAGGCGGGCGAGCACGCCGCGATTCGGGCTGGAAATGACGGGCAAGCCTGCGCTCATGTACTCGATGGCTTTGTTGTTGATCGTGGCGAGGAAATCATAACGATTCGGCAAGGGATCGAGGCCGAAGCTGGAACGCCGCATGAGAACGTAAATCGCCGCAGCGTCCACCCAGCCCGGAAAGATGACGGTCGGCAAGTCGGCGGCGAGGCGCCGCAAGGATTCCAACCGGTCGCCCGTTCCGCAAAGCACAAAACGCAGAGGGCTCCCTTGTGTATGGAGTCTGTGAGCAGCGCGCAACACGGTTTCCAGATCGAGCTGCCGGCCGAAGGTCCCGACAAAACAGGCGATTGGGCAAGCGGCGTCGGCAAGGACGCCTTGCTCTTGCCAGAACTGTTCCGCGGCCTGGAGCTTTTCCTGGGAGGGAGCCGTGGAGGTGTACCCCATCGGGAAGCCCCGGTCAAGGGCGGTCTTCGTTCGGCGCCCCCGCTTCAACCCCCAGTCCACGAATGCCTCGGTAATACCCACAATCGCCGTGGCCCCCTCACATGCTGTCCGGCCCGCGCGGAACATCGGCTCCAAGAGCAATCTCGCCAGGGGGCGGGCCGGGGCCGGTACAGTGTCCACGAATATGTCCGGCCACATGTCACGCATGTCCAGCACCACAGGCACTCCTGTCTCATGGCCGTATCGCACCGCTTCCAAACATAAGCCGATCGTCGGCAGCGCAGCGACAATGATATCTGGGCGAGACTCGTCGCTCCTGGACAATCGGGCGAATTGGCGAGAGATCTGTCGATGATCCCGGAGCCGGGCCAAGGACAAGTTGGAACGGTATCCGCAGCCGTGCAGGAACCGGATCCGCAGACGATCACGGACCGTGACCGTGCGGTTGTCGTCGAACCAGTGTTTCTTGCGGAAATGGTCGAAGGTTGAAGTCCACCAAGTCACGTCATGCCCGTGACGGGCCAGAAAGCCGGCGAAGTAGCCCGTCCGGTGCGGGCGATCATGAACGCCTTCCTGCACGGGCACCGGTTCGCCAATGGTTACGAGCCAGACATTCATCGGCTTCTCGATAAGAACCCCGTCGCGATCAGGAAGAACGGCCGCTTGCATCAGTCTCTTGGCGACGTTCAGTACCACACGGGTTTTCCTCAAGGCTCGCACTGTCTTTATTGCGTCGGCGACACGCGAGCACCTGTGGCCTTGAGGCGAATCGAGCAACAAGCGGCCTCCACAGTGATTCCGGCCCAGATCAGCATGAGTGGAAGAACTGGGAAGCGGTATCGCTCCCCTTGAGCTCCGCCGCCGATCGCGTTGATGCCCAGATCATAGAAGACCAAGAGGATCGTGAACAAGTAGAAAGCCCATTGTTGTTTCCAGTCCTTCGGGGGTGGCGCCAGCGCCAGGACCCACAGCGGAAAGCACAAGACGAACAATGGGCCGCGCACCAGGCGGACATAGGCGTCATCCCGGTCGAAAGCTGCGAAGGCCACACGGACCACCTGCTCGATAGGGACGAAAAGACTCTTGACGAACCTCTTCGCCCAACACACGGCCACGGCCCGCGGATGGTCCATCACTATTTCTCTCAATATCTTACCGGCGGCCGCGTCTATTTCTCCCCGAGTGAGAGCGTTGACAGGCCGGCCAGCGATCGCCGCAATTCTAGCATTGAAAGCTTCCCGGCGTCTTGCCGTTTCTTCCCTCGATTTAGGCTCGCCATGGAACCCCACCTCATCCACCCAATCTTTCGCCAACTGCCATCGCAGACTCATTCCAGCATGGACTGTGCGAGCCGACCTTTGCTCCTGCCACCAGCCAACGGTCGCCGCGGCCAGCCCACACCCGGCGCAAACCACGATGTGCGACCACGGAACACGTGATGCGAATCGCCGCACGAAGAACGGCAACAACGGTAGAAGGATCACCAGCGGAAGGAATGTGGGCCTGGTGAGCAAGGTTAGACCGAGCGAAACGCCGGTGCCAGTTCCCCAGCGCCGCGACCTCCCGAAGCACAAGCCGTAAAGAAACAGGGTGAAGAGCAGAGCCGCCTGGAAATCCGAGAGCAACCTCATCGCCATGCCGAAACCAGCCAAGAAGAACACCGCCGCCATTGTGATCTTGATTGCCAGGCGAGTGTGGGGGCCGATGCGCGCCAGAAAGCTCCAGAAGGTCGATAAGAACACCATATTGAGACACAATTGCACCGCCAGCGCGAACCGATATCCGTGCTTCTCTCCGCCGATGCCCAAACATGCGGCAAGAAACAACGGATAGCCGACCGTCCGACTTTCCCCGATGGGGGGCATGCCGGAAATCAGCAGCCCTTTTGCAACCCGCACGTAGTCCTCCGTGTCCCCTCCAAGAAACTGCTTGCGAAACTCGTCTGTGCTGAGAGAGCACGCCCAGAAGAAGGCAATTGTCTCCAGCAGGAACGCAAGTACGAGAAGGACAGCCAGCATCCGTCGGCGTGTCAGCGGTCCTGAACTCCGATGAGGTTCCACGCGTGTCGTCTCCATCACGGTCGCGGGATGTCTGTTACGGGGATCCTTGCTTAGCATCTGATCGGAACCGCGGGCTTTGCGCCCACATACGCCAGTTTTCCCCAGCCGATCTTTTGATTTTCGGTAGCGAAATGTTGTTCGAGAAGTGCTAGAATCTCCGCGGGGTGCGACAACCATGTCTCATAAGTGGATCTTTCCAGCTCAGCCATAATCGCAAACGCATCGAGTTTTTGGCTGACCTGCCGGGCAAGGCGTGTCTCGCAGACAGCATGCACCAACTTGAGGAACAAAGTGCGCCACGGCTCGACCACGACGAACCGACCACCAGGCCTCAGGACACGCAGCGCTTCCAATACGCATGCCTCGAGATCGGCGGGAAAGGAATGAAGATGGTGCAGGCCCCCCTGGACGATAAGCAGATCGCGAGAATCGCGCTCGAAAGGGAGCTGTCGGCAATCACAGACATAGGTCTTTGCCGGTCCATGGTATCTCTCCAATAGCGCCCCAGAGAGATCGACGCCTTCCAGGTTGTGGAAACCCAGCCGGCCCAGTGCAATCAGTCCGTTTCCCCGCCCACAGAACAACTCGACAACGCGGCCTTCTTTCGGCCAGCGATGGGCTCCCAACTGCGACAGGCGTCTGATGAATTGTGCGACCTCCTCCCGGGGCGTTTCAAAACGAAGATATGCCTCTTCCCAGGCGTCGTCGACGCAGTGACGTGATTCGTGGA
>JBEKCP010000135.1:0-10657 GCA_050014815.1 Thermoguttaceae bacterium
CGTGTTGGTCCGGTCCCAACCACAATATGACCGCCACTCCATCGGGACAGAAACTGGTGGACGACCTGGACCAGGCGCGGCTGGTGTGGCGGAGCCAGCAGGCTATCGGGCTGAGTCAGGGCTGCTTCAGCCACCCCTACTTCGACCATCTGTTCGCTCAGCCCACCTGCGGCGGCGGTGCCGCGCCGATCGTGGCCGACGGCAAGGTCTTCGCCACGCAGTGGTTCCCCGACGGCAAGAAATACAACGCCAATGGCATCAAGAACCTTCAAGACGCCGCGACGCAATGGGGCCTGAAAGAACCGACGCCGGCCATGAAACTCCACGTCTCCGAGACCTGCCACGACTGGTACGTCTGCCTGGACGCGGCCACCGGCCAGACGTTATGGGTCGCCGAGTTCCCGGAAGAGACGGGCACATATTATCCCCCTCAAGACAGTGCGTCTCATGCGGCGGACCACAAGAACGGGCCGGTAGGCTGCACGCCCTGCTACGCCAATGGCAAGCTCTTCGGACTCCACCTGTCCGGCTACTTGCGTGCCATGGACGCCAAAACCGGTAAACTGCTCTGGAAGAAGAAGATCGCCGGCACCGCGCCCCAAAACCGCGGCAACGACAACTGCGTGATGTTCATCGGCGGCGCAGTGATGACGGGCAACCATGCGGGGACGCTCTACGCCTTCGACCCCGAGACGGGCAGCGAACTGTGGAAGGGAACCTGTAGCGCCGTGAGCGATCCGCAACGGTGGGTTCACGGCAGCGCCGAGTATGCCTTCGTAAACAACGGAATTGACTATTCCTGCCTGGAGCCGAAGACCGGCAAGGAGTTGTGGAAACTGGGCCCGACATCGGGCGGCAAATTGCTGGGGTTTACCTTCTGGATCAACGGAGACACCGTCGCGGTGCTGGAAGGCAAGGATGCGAAGGCCGATTCCAGGAAGGATTCCCTGTCGATCATCCTTTACCGATTAACGCCGCAGAAAGCGGAGAAGATCTGGGAAGTGCCCGCCCCCGGACCTTTGGAAGGCAGATGGGCGGATGTCTTTGCGCTGGATAAATATGTGGCGGTATTCGGCATAACATTGACAAGGGAGACGAAAAGCTGGTTGCTGGATAAGGCCACCGGCAAGGAAGTGGCGGTCGCGGCAGTTGGCGGGACGGAAAACCACGGCTGGGTGGAGATGGCGGAAGATCGTTTTTTCGTCAAGCCCGACGGCGTTCACGGCGGGATCCACATCAATATGATGGGCGCGACACCGGAGACCTTCAAGGTCATGGGCAAGGGAGGCTGGGGACCGAAGTTCCCGCACACGTCGTCCTACGCCTTCAAGCCGACGACGATGCCGATCGTGGACGGACGGATGTACATCCGCGGCGCCGACGGGATTTACTGCTATGACTTGCGAAAGACGCCGGCCATGCTCAAGGTCGAAGGCAGAGGCGAATGGAACTACACTGTAAGCCCGACGTCGATATAGCGATGCGGCGCATCGACGCGTGGTTCGCCCACGAATTGCTCGATCGCCCTCCGGTCCGCTTCTCCGAGCACAACGCGGAGTACGCGGGCAGCCGCGCGCTGGCGGGCCGCACCTGGCCGGACCTGAAGTCGCGCTGGTTCGACGCCGAGTTCCAGGTGGACTACCTGCCCTCGCTGTTGGCCGAAGTGACGCACATGACGCACAACGTCTTCCACCTCGACGGCAAGGGCATGCTTCGCCACCTCGACCGCATCTTGGCGGTACCGCAGATCCAGGCCATCCAATGGGTCCAGGGGGTCGGCGACGACGCCCCCATCCTGCAATGGCTCCCCGTCATCCGCAGGATCCAGGCGGCCGGCAAGGGCGTGGTGGTCGACCTGCAGCTTGCCGAGTTGGAGCCGTTCCTCGCGGCGATGGAACCTCGCGGGTTGTACCTTTGCATTCCCGCGGCCGAGGAGATCCAGCCGGATATTCTCAAACGGTTGCAGAGATGGTCCAGGCGGACGATGCGATCGAGCCGAACAAGGGCTTCACCGACAACTTGAAGCGGTTCTCCGACATGATCCACGTCCAGGGTCTCCGCCAGGGATATTGGCTGACCGTCAACGGCGGCGAATGGGGCAGAGGGCGGGACGCCGCCAATCCGAAGGAAGTCGCTTTCAAGCTCGGCCAGATGCGCAAACTGATCGCCGAAAACCGCTGCGCGTGGACCCAGGTCGACTTGGGATTGACCTGGATGACGCCCAAGGCCGCCGACTACTGCCATCCGGAGGACAGCGTTTATCGCAAGGTGCTGGGCATGCGGCGATACATGAACACGATCGCCCACGAATCGCCGCAGTTCCTCGTCCACACGACGTGCGAGGTCGACAATCCGGCCGGGCAACAATGCGTCGGCCTGCTCCACGTGCCTGACAACGGCATCGCCGGCATGTTCCGCCGCACGGACGACCATCATTACCTGAAAGACCTCTTCAACTGCATCGGGTCCATCCCGTTGGAGGCGTGTCTGGAGGACTGGGGCGGCGACGGGCAGCGGGACGGCTGGCAGGAAACGCCGGAGTGGTACTACCAGTTCTTCCTCGTGCGGCACGTGTCGGTGTACATCCATCCGGGCAGGTGGTCTCCGGAAAGCGTTGCGAGGATGCGGAAGTTCAACGACTGGCGCCGGTTGGCACGGATCGAATCGCTGACGCGGCAGATGGCCCTGCCGGTCTACAACGGTTCCGACGGCAACAATGCGGGGCCCTGGGCCTGGCTGCACTCGGACAACGCCCGGCGATCGGCCCTGTTGTTTGCCGTCGGCGCCGCGCCGTCGAAGGCGGCGTCGTTCCGCGCGCCCATCCGTTGGCTCGATCCGAAGCTTGACTACGCGGTCGTCGACCTGAGCATGGAGAAAGACGCCGACGGGGCCGGGACGTTTCGGACCGACTGGATCGGAAAAGTCGCAGGCGCGGACCTGGCGACCACAGGCCTGGAAATCGATTTTTCCAAGCGTTCCTGTCGGGCCGCTTGTCTCGGGTTGGTCGCGATTGACGGGACGTTGCCGCAGGTGGTGGCCGCAGACGACGCCGTCGCCGCCTGGGAGGCGGTAGCCGGTTCGCCGGGGCGATTAGCGGTTCGTGGCCGTTCGGGCGCCAAGGGGCGCCTGCTGGTCTATCGCGCGCAGACCGGCGAAGTCCGGACTGTCGAGGTCGCGCTGGACGCCGGCGGCCGCGCCACGATGGAAATCGCAAAATAGATCGAAGTCCTTCAGGTCCCGGCCCTCCTCGCGTTTCGGCGCTGCACTATACCGGCTACGGATGTTCCGGTTTGTCGCTCGCGGGCGGCGGCGGTTCCGTCCGACCCCCTTCGGCGAGGCAACAATACGAACCGCAGGCAACCGAACCCGCCGTTGTGATACATACATGTCCCCTGTGAACGGTTACAGACCCAGGAGAACTGCAAACGTGTTCGTAGTTCCGGCTTTAGCCGGTTTCCGTCGGGGAACTTCCGCCTAAAGGCGGGACTACGAACAACGAACTATGCACTTTGCAGTTCTCCTGGGATGAAACCGCGACTGCTTGCCAAGGAAGGGGCGGCGCGTTATGCTAAAGCAACCAACCTGATCGTGCCCTCCCTCGTTCAACACCACCTGGGAGTTATCTTTATGCGACTGTTGCGCGCGACCGTTGCGAGTATCTTTCTGTTGAATGTGTGGGCCGGGCCGTTGTCTGCCGCCGAGGCTGCGTCCAAGAAGATCCGCGCAGTCCTTTGGATCGGTGGCCATTCGCACGTGTACCTGACGGTCCGCGTCACCGAGGACAAGCGCCCGATCACCCAGGGCCTGCCAGCGACTTTCGAGGTCAAGAGCGAGTTGTACCAGTCGAAGCCGCTGGCTGAGGACTGCCGCGTGCTGGCTGTCGCCAAAGAGAAAGGCAAGGACGCCGAATACCCCTCGGTCTGGACGCGCGCCTATGGCAAGGGGCGCGTCGTGACGATCCTTCCGGCCCATTGGCCGGAAGCATACAAGGTGCCCGAGTTCCAGAAACTGATCGCCGCCAGCGCCCGCTGGGCGGCTCGCCAGTAACATTTCAGGGAGTACGTCTATGAGTACAGTCTCGCCCGGGCGTACAACACCGAGGCGAAGATCCGCGAGACGCTGGCGGTCGCCGAGGCGCACGGCGTCAACACGTTGATCGTCCACACGGCGGGCAGTATCGTCAAGTTGTTGCAAGACTATCGCGAGAAGGACGGCGGCAAGATTCAGTGGATCATCTGCCCGACAGCCCCGATAGCGCCGGGTTTGGCCGGCTATGACAAAGCGGTCCAGTCGCTGGTCGACGCGGGAGTCGACGCGATCTACATCTGGGGCGTACACGCCGACGGCCTGGCCTCGAAAGACATCGGCCTGCTGGCCAAGGCCGTCGAACTGGTCAAGAACCACGGTATTCCGTGCGGCGTCGGCGGGCACGCCACCTCGGTGGTGGTCGAGTGCGAGAAGGCCAGGGTCCCCAACGACTTCTACATCAAGACGTTCCATCATGACAAGTACCCCAGCTTCAAGCTCAACCACGATTCGTGCTGGTGCTTGGACGCCGAGAAGCTTATCGAAGTGATGAAGCCGGTCGAGAAGCCGTGGATCGCCTTCAAGACGATGGCCGCGGGGGCCATCCCGCCCGGCGATGCCTTCCCGTGGTGTTTCAGGAACGGGGCGGACTTCATCGTGGCGGGCATGTTCGACTTCGAGATCGCCCAGGACGCGCAGATCTGCAAGAAGGCCGTCGAGGACGCCAAGGAACGCGGTCGCCCGTGGCGCGCGTAAGGGCTACGCGCTGGACCACATGGCGATCATCTTGCAGGACTGGGACATTCGGTCCGGGCTGTTGTGCGCCAGTCGCAGCACGCTGCTGGCGATGGCGCCGCCGCCCGGCGAGTCGGGCTGGCCCGTGCGACTGCTTGGCGGCCGGACAGTCATGCATTTGGCCGGCGAGGCGATTGCCTGCTCGGGCGTGGCCCGGCAAGGGCGCCATATCGTCGACCCGCGGTTAGGCCAGCCGGTGAGTTCGCGGTTCCGCACCTGGGCGGTCGCGCCGACCGGCGCCTGGGCCGACGCCTTATCGACGGCCCTGATGGCCATGTCGTACGATGAAATCGTTCAGTTCGGCCGCCGACGCGTTGGCACGACCCTTGCGACCGTCCGAGCTTTCTTTCAACACCAACCTGAGGAACCGATTACGGAGTACCACTTCGATGCAGCGTAGAGAGTTCTTGCAAGGTGGACTGTCGATAGGCGCCGGCGCGGCATGGTTGGCAAGCTACGCGGCCGCGGCCGACGAACCGCGGGCGCCCGATAAGCAAGCGGCGGCGGGCAAACCGTCGGCGCCCGACGAGTTGAACCTCGCGGTGATCGGCATCGGCAGCCAGGGCCGTGCGCTGATCCGTGCTGCCATGCTCGTACCGGGCGTGCGATTCCGCGCTCTGTGCGACATCTGGGACTATGCCCGAACCTATGGCAAGAACTTTTTCAAGACCCAAGAGCAGGACGTGGCCGTCTACGAGGACTATCGCGAAATGCTCGAGCGCGAAAAGGGCCTCCACGCGGTGTTGATCGCGACCCCGGATTTCGTCCATGCCGCTCAGACGCTGGCCTGTCTGAAGGCTGGACTGCACGTGTACTGCGAATCGCCCATGTCGAACGCCCGTGAGCAATCGCTTGCGATGGCCGAGGCCGCCCGGGCCGCCGGCAAGTTGCTGCAGATCGGCTACCAGCGCCGCAGCAATCCTCGCTATCGACATGCACACGAGCGACTGCTCGGTGAAATGAAGCTTCCCGGCCGGATCGTCCAACTCGCCACCTGCTGGGCTCAACCGCCGGCCGACGACCGCGGTTGGCCCCGGCGGTTCCCCGTCGCCGATGACGTGTTGAAGCGGCACGGCTACGACAGCATGGCCCGGCTCCGTAACTGGATCCATGCGAAACAACTGGGCAGCGGCCTCTGGGGCGGTTTGGCCGCACACCAGATCGATGTGCTGAACTGGTTCCTTGACGCAACCCCTACCTGCGTGCTGGCCTCCGGCGGATCCGATTATTACACCGCTCGCCAATGGCCCGACAACGTCACGGCCCTGTACGAGTACCCCACGCCCGAAGGCCCCGTGCGCGCCGCTTGCCAGGTGTTGAGTACGACCAGCGCCGGCGGCGCAGGCCATTTCGAGCACGTGATGGGAATTAGCGGGTCGGTCAAGATGTCGGAGAACCCCAAGTGGACGAAGCTCTACCGCGAGGCCGATGCCGACGAGTGGGACGACTGGGCTGCCAAGGGATACGTCGCCAAGTCGAAGCGTTCCAACGAGCCGCCGCCGACAAGCGGCGAAAAGTTGGTCCACGAGACCGGGCAGGTCGAGACCTACGAGTTTCCGGTTGTGTTCGACAAACCGCCCCTTCAACCGCACGTTCAGAACTTCTTTGAGGCCGTTCGTGGCCGGGGATCGTTGAACTGTCCTCCACCAATTGCCCTGGCTGCCGAGGCTACAGTGTTTGCCGCCTATGAGGCGATTACTCAACGGCGGGCGGTGGCATTCCCGGCCGGCCGAATGTCCGGATAAGCCACGAATGTGTTCCGAGTTGGAAATCACCAAGAGTTCGGCCCGAAATGCGGCTTTGTCGCCCGCCAATATCAGTGATGTCTTTTTGTTCCCCCCGTGGCGTGCTCCGCACACTTTCGGCCGCATGTGTTGGGCGGTATACTGACTTGCTGCCCAGTTACCTGCCTGCAGTTACCTGCCTACAGTGGAGGTACGATCATGATCAGTCTGCGGCGTATGGTGATAGCGGTTGCGATCGCTCTGGGTGTCTTGGGTTCCGCCGGCGCGGCGGAGCCGGCCAAAGACGCGGAACGGGCCGAGCGTGAGCGCGAACGCGGCATGAAGGCACTCCGTCTGGCCGTTGAGGATCTGACGGCGACCTTCGGCGACCGCTATCCTCGCGGGCGGGAGTACCTGGAGCGGCTCAGCGCCCTCAGCGAAGGCCGTGGCCGAGATTCGCTGGACTCTCTGCGCAGCGAAGCGCGCTGCGTGGCCGATTTCAACAACGACGGCGAGCTCGACATCGCCGCCGGCAAGTTCGGCGGTTCGGTGTTGTTTGAAAGCAGGCTGAAATAGTGTTGTTCAAGAATCCAAGGAGACCAAGCATGTTCGACTCAACACAGTATCTCCATCGGCGGCGATTTCTCAAGGTTGCGACCGGGACGGGCGCCCTGGTTGCGATGCCGCGCGTGATACCCGGGGCCGTCCTCGGCAAAGACGGCAACGTGCCGCCCAGCGAGCGGATCGTGATGGGCGGGATCGGCATCGGCGGCCGCGGCTCTTACGATCTGGGTTGTTTCCTGCAGGAACCGGACGTGCAGTTCGCGGCCGTCTGCGACGTGAGGGTCGAGCGTCGCGAGGCCGCCAAGAAGACCGTCGACCGCAGGTACCGCAACCAGGACTGCGCCACCTACCGCGATTTGCGCGAGCTGCTGGCCCGCCCGGACATCGATGCGGTGCTGGTCGCTACGCAAATCAACTGGCATGGCCTGGCGTCGATCCTGGCGGCCAGGGCCGGGAAGGACGTGTATTGTGAGAAGCCGTGTACCAAGAGCATCGCGGAGAGCCTGGCGTTGGCTGAGACGTTCCGCCGCACCGGCCGCCTGTTCCAGGCAGGTACGCAGCGGCGGAGCATCCCGCATTTCATGTTCGCCGTGGAGTTGGCCCGCAGCGGCAAGCTCGGCAAGCTTCGCGAGGTCCATGCCAGCCCCCTCGGGATGGGAGTTGGCATTCGGGGTCCGGCGTCGATGAAGCCGGACCTGCCCGAGCCGTCCAAGGAGGAGTTCGACTGGGACTTGTTCCTCGGTCCCACGGCCTGGCACCCGTACAAGCAGAATTACCGGAGGGGCGGCGGCATCGTCGGCGTCCTGGGCGAGGGAACCACGCCCTGGGGAAGCCATACGGTGGACCTCTGCCAATGGGCCAACGACGCTGATCGGACAGCCCCGGTCGAGTACGAACCGCCGGCCAACGGGCAGGTGGCGGCTTGCTATGCCAACGGCGTGAAGCTGGTCATGCGCGATAGCGGGTGGATCGGGCTGGGCTCCTGCCCGGTGCGCTTTGAAGGCGAGACGGGCTGGGTCGAGGCCGGCGATAGCGGCAAGCTGGCTGTCAGTTCACCGGCGCTGCTCGCGGGAAAAAAGGTGGCCGAGATCGGCGGTTACCCGGCAACCTTCCACATCCGCAATTTCCTCGACTGCGTGAAGTCGCGCGCTCAGCCGCGGGCCAACGCCGACGCGGCCTGCCAAACACACATTGCCTGTCATGCCGCCAACATCGCCATCTTCCTCGGACGTAAACTGCAGTACGATCCGACGAAGAACGAGTTCATCGGCGACGAGCAGGCCAACCGCTTGCGCTGCGAGGCCCTTCGCGAGCCGTGGAGGGTCTGAGAGTGTTGGAAATGTACCCGGAAATCTTTTGCTGTTACCCGGACTTGTTGCAGGTGCCGGCCCGGATTATACTGGAAAAGGTTCGATTCCCACAAGCATCCCCTGCCAGCATCCCCCCCCTCCAGCGTTCCCCGCCAGCCACTTGCCCAGGATCTGTTTTCTACGTGCCAGGCCGGTTATCGTGGCCGTCAGATAGGAGAAAACATGCAGTACGCGAGAATTCCCCGGCGACGATTTTTGAAGACCGCGATCAGGGCCGGCGCCCTTGTTGCGGTGCCGCAAGTAATTCCCGGCGCCGCGCTCGGCAAGGACGGCGCCGTTCTACCCGCCGACAAGATCATCGTCGGCGGTATTGGCATCGGCGGCCAGGGCTCCTCCGATCTGGGATGTTTCCTCCAGGAGCCGGACGTGCAGGTCGTCGCTACCTGCGACGTGCGAGCCGAGCGCCGTGCGGCCATCAAGGCAGTGGTCGATCGCAAGTATGGCAATGAGAACTGTATCGCCTACGCCAACGGCGTCAAGCTGGTCATGCGCGACGGGGGGTGGCTTGGGCTCGGTTCCTGCCCCGTGCGGTTTGAAGGAGAGGCAGGTTGGGTCGAAACGGGCGACAGCGGAAAGATCAACGTGGGTCCGCTGTCGCTCAACGCATCTTTCAGAGGAACCAGGGGCCGTTCCGCAGGCGCAGCCCATATCCGCGATTTCCTCGACTGCGTCAAATCACGGGGACAACCGCGGGCCAGCGCAGAAGTGACTTGCCAAACGCACATTGCCTGCCATGCCGCCAATATCGCGCTGTTCCTCAGGCGCAAGCTGGCTTACGATCCCAGGAAGAACGAGTTTGTAGACGACGCGGAAGCAAATCGGCTGCGCGGAGAAGCGCTACGCGAGCCGTGGAGGGTCTGAAAGTGCGAGAACTGAATGGATGTTTCTGACAACCGTAATTAGTTTTTTTCTATTGGAGGATCGAGTGATGAATGTAGTTCGAATCTGGGTTGTACTCGCGGTCTTCATGGCCGCAATCGTCCCGTTTTGTCTTGCCGCGGCAGCGGAGGAAGGTGCGGTCGCGCCGCCTTCCGGCTTCCGCTCGCTTCTCAGCGGCAAGGACCTTGCCGGTTGGCAAGAGAAGGGCAAGGCCCCCGAACATTGGTCCATGCAGGACGGAACGCTCGTATACGATGGGAAGGGGGCCGACTTGCGGACCGTCGAGAAATTCGAGAATTTCATCATTCTCGTCGATTGGAAAGTCCCGCCGAACGGCAATAGCGGCGTTTTTCTGCGCGATTCGACCCAGGTCGAAATCAACGACGCCGACAAGCCGCCTCGGAAGATTTGGGGCGGCACGACAGGCGGGCTCTATCCCGAGAAACCGCCGGTGAAACGGGCGGCCAAGCCCGCCGGCGAGTGGAACCACTATGAAATCAGCGTGGAAAAAGGCGTTATCACCGTGAAGCTTAACGGCGAAACGACCGTCGATCACTACGAAAAGAATTGGGGCAAGACCAAGAGCGGGCCGATCGGACTCCAGAACCACGGTAGCCCGCTGTGGTTCCGGAATATCTTTGTCAAACCACTTCCAAACGGAGAACAAAAATGACTGAGCGAAAGACTAACCTCCATCGGCGGCGATTCTTGAAGACCACGATCGGGGCCGGCGCCCTTTTTGCCGTCCCCCAGGTAATTCCCGGCGCCGCGCTCGGCAAGGACGGCGCCGTTCCACCCGCCGACAAGATCATCGTCGGCGGCATCGGCATCGGCGGACGCGGCGGCGGCGATATGGGAATCATGCTCAGCCAGCCGGACGTACACGTCGTGGCGACCTGCGACGTGCGGGCCGAGCGCCGCAAGGCGGTCAAGGGAATGATCGATCGCAAATACGGCGATGAGAAATGTGTCGCCTACAGCGATTTTCGCGAACTCTTGGCCCGTCCCGATATTGACGCGGTGCTCATCACGACGGGACCGAATTGGCACGGGCTCGCGTCGATCATGGCAGCCAAGGCCGGAAAGGACGCTTACGCCGAAAAGCCCTGTACCAAGACGATCGCCGAGAGCCTTGCGCTGGCGGACACGTTCCGCCGGACGGCCCGCGTGTTTCAAGGCGGCATGCAGCGGCGGAGCATACCGCATTTCATGTTCGCCATCGAGTTGGCCAACCGCGGGAAGCTTGGCAAGCTACGCGAAGTCCACGCCCATCCGGCCGGTATGGCAACCGGGAGCAGC
>JBEKCP010000136.1:0-10647 GCA_050014815.1 Thermoguttaceae bacterium
GGGACTGGCCTGCCTGGACAGGGCGGATCACCGGTCCCTGGGCGGTTTTTTCGAGCCTTGCGCACTCGCCCGGCTCGCTGATCTGGAGGCCCGGATCGGCGGTCACATCGCGGCCTTGCAGGCCCCCTTCCAGGGCCTCGAAGACCCGGACCAGGGCGGGCTCGGCGTTGGCGCCCATCTGGAGGAGGTCGGGGCGGAAGCACAGCCCGACGACCCGCCCCGCCGGAGCGGTTTCGACCAGTTGCGTGGTGCCGGGGCCGAGCACAACGTCGGGACCCGTAATCACCCGCCCGCCGGGCTCGCGGTAGATCCGATTGGGGTCGTAGATCCGTGTGCGGCCGTCTCCGCCGTAGATCACCTGGCCCGGATGGAACACGACGCCGCCGGTGGGGTCCGGCCCGACGATCGTTCCGCCGCCGTCGACGACGACCGCGCCCTGCGGCGTCACCTGGAGGCTCGCCTCGGCCCTCTGGCCGCCGAACTGCGCGACCACCGCGGTAGTGCCGGGGCTGCTCCCCATCACGGCCGAATTACCGAGCACTTGGGCCACCTCCGGCCTCTCGACCAGCAGTTGCACGCCGTCGGCGGCCGTGAGCACGTATCTTTGGCCGCCTCGCATGGCGGTGACCGCGTACGGCAGGGCGTCGCCCTGGTGGATCGTGGCCGCCGGCGGCTCGATCCGCAGATCGGTATACGGGTTGACGGCCACGCTGGCCTGGACCTGCTGCCGGAGCTTGCCGCGATAATCGACGTCGATGGTGTCCTGGCCCGGGCCGACGGCCTGGATCTCGTTGCCGCCGAGGACAGCGACAACCCCCTGCCTGGCCGGCGCGACCTTCAGGTCCACCTGGGGGAACATTTCGTGAATGCCGGCGGTTGGGGCCCGGCCGAAGATTCCCAGCGTCATCCGGTCGTTCACCGACATGTTCAGTTGCTTCGGATCGACCATCAGCTCGGTGATCTCTTCATTGTTGACCCGGACCACGGCCCGACCCGCTTTGCTCCCGGGCGCCATGGCAGGCATCGCCATGATATCGACCTGGCCGGGGGCGAGTGCACAGGCGTGGCCGCCGATCACTTTCACAATCTTTTCGTCAGTCGAGCGAAAGACGCAGCGGGCCGTCACGTCCACCCGGTCGCCCTGGGGAGTAAGCTCGAACACTCGCAGGGCTTCCGCCTGGCCCGGCGCCAGCGTCACGCTGGCCGGCTCGACGAGGAGGTCGCCGTTGATCGCCAGCGCGCCGACGACCTCGACCATCGTCTCGAAAAGCTTGTCGCCGACGGTGATCGCGACGGCGGCCCGACCGGCCTGCTCGGCCACCAATTCCCGGGTCTGCGGCACCCAGCGGACCACGCCCGGCGACAGCGGCGTGACGCTGACCTGCCGGCTCACGTCCATGTCGCCGCGGAAGACCTGCACGTCGGGGCCGATCCGCACGCTCCCGCCCAGGGGGATCGTGATTGTCCGCGGCTCGATCCGCAGGTTGTCGGTGATCGAATCGGTCACCAGCACTTGGGCCGGCGCCGAGGCGACGGCGTTCCAGTGCGCGGTAACGCCGGCCTGCCCCAGCCCCACCCCGGCGACGGTGGAACCGTTCATCCGGGCGAACCTCTCGTCGCTCGATTTCCACTGGACGCCCAGGCCGGTGATGTCGCCGATTGATTTACCATCCTTGGAGGCCATCGCCCGGAGCCCGACGCTCTCGCCCGGGCGAATCGTGATGGGCCCCGGCTCGACGACGAGCTTGTCGAGGTCGACGCTGCCGAGGACTTCGACCTTTAGCGGCGGGTCCTGCGACTTGACGCCGTCATACTCGGCCGTGACCTGCGTAGCGCCGGGCCGCACGCCGATCAAGCGGCCGCCCGAGGCGGTCAGGATCGCGCTTTCGGGCGGCTCGGGCGTGCGGATCGTCGCCCGCTTCGTGACCAGCCGGGTGAAGCCGTCGGCATAATGTGCTTCGACCCGGAAATCGCTGAAAATGGCCCCCACGGGGAACCGCACGAGCGGCCCCTGGTCGCTCTTGATCACGACGTACTCGGCCACGACTCGCGGGACGCTCTTCGGATCGCGCACCTGGAGCGCGAGCGTGGCCGCGCCCTTGGCGGCCGGGTGGGTGGCGGTCACGGTGGCCTCGCCCGGCGCGCCGGCCGCAAACGCCCCCGTCTTCTCGCCGATCTTGATGGTCTTGTCGTCGGAACTCTTGTAGATGCCCGCATCGGGCACCAGCTCGACATCGCCGGCCGGGCTGGTGGCCGTGAGGACGGTCTGGCCGGACTCGCCCGAGGTCCGCAACGTGCGGTCCACCCCCAGCGCGAGGCGGACGTTCGGATCGGCGTCGACGGACTTGAAAGCGACGCGATTCGACTCCCGCCCGAAATAGTCGGCATACACGGTCAGCGGCCCGGCGCCCGACTGGCTCGCCCCGACGCGGCCGTCGTAAAGTCGCAGGCCCGCGACGGCCTTCTCCTCGCTGGACCACCGGAGCCGTTCGGCCGGGACCTGGACGCGGCGGCCGCCGGTGTAGGTCGCCCAGCCTTGCAGCCGAATCAACTGGCCCACCGGCACTTCGATGACGGGCCCCGCCGGGCTGATCTCCAGCAGGCACGGCGCTACCATCACTTCGACCGGCGCCGCGGCCTTGTTGGCCCCCAGCCGGAGCGCCAACGTCTCCGGCGATTTGGGCGGCGTCGGTTCGGCGCCGCGAAGCTCCAACAGGTTCGGGTTGAACTCGGCGTACCGCGGCGACGGCAGCTTGTCGGCCGTCAGGAACTGCGGGGCGATCTCCACGCTCCGCATGGGATCGCTCCCCTTCACCCAGCCGTAGACCCGCGGCCGCACCATGCCATCCACCGGCACGCCGATCGAGCCGGGATCAATGCTGATGGCCTGGAACTCGACCTGGGAAACGGACACATCGACCGTGCCAAGCGGCCGGTCGCCCTGGACGACGGTCACCTGGGCCTCGCCCACCGAGCGGCCGAAGATCCGGTTGTCGGTCGTCACGTCGGCGATCCGCGGCGAAGAGCTGGTCATCGAGATCCGCTCGCGGCTGGGCGAGAGGTAGCTGATGTCGGCGATCTCGCCGACGACCAGGTCCATCGAGGTGGGATGGATTTCCGGGGCGACCCGCGGCGGATTGCCGACCGTAAAGGCCGCCTCGGCCGTCAGGGCCGGCCCGAAGGCCGCGGCCAGGTTGCCGTTGCCCGTCCGCTCGCCTTCGAGGTGCCGCCCGCGGAACGTCGCCACGCCGGGCGGACTGACCTCGGTTCGCAGCAGCGACGATTCGAGGACCGAGTACCGCTTGCCGTCGTCGCCCAGCACGTCGGCCCGAACCGTGCCGGGAAGCCCCGGCCGAATGGCCGACGGCTCGACCGCCACCTCCAGCGACTTGAAATCCATCTTCGCCACGCTGACGTTGGCCGCGGCGTCCACGTACGGGCTCTGCGGGTTCGCGCGGTAGCGGGCCGAAATCGTCGTCGAGCCCTGGGCCACGCCTTCCACCAGGCCGCCCTGGCTGAAGACGATGCCGTCGCTCAGCGCCTTCCACTCGACCGCGTCGGTCAGGTCGGCCTTGCGGCCGTCCTTGTACTCGCCGACGGCCTTGAGCCGCGCCGTGGTGCCCACCCCGATCTCGGCGATGCGGGGCTCGATCTGGAGCTTCTCCGGATTGGCCCCCGGCTCGACGTCCACGGCCACCACGGCCGTCAGATCGCCATAGTGGAAATGGATCTCGGCCGTGCCTGGCCCGGTCAGCGTGGCCGAGCTGGTCGCCTGGTTGAACCTGGCGACCCGCGGGTCGTAGGTGACCCCGATGACCTCGCGGGTGATGTTCTTGCTGCGGAACAACGACTTCTGCGTTGCCTGGAACTCGACGCGGTTGCCCACCAGCCCCTTGACTATGTTCGGCGTGACCACGAGCCGGCTGGGACGCAACGTCCACCAGCCCACCAGTCCAAGCAACAGCAAGAGCAGGAGCGCCGCCACCGCGGTCATCCGCCAGTTGGTCGTCCGCATGGGGCGGAAGGACCAGAGGGCCTCGCAGTCGGGACACTTCGGGCTCTTGCCCGGCCGGCGGACAAACAGCAAATTGCAGCTCGGCTCGTTGCACACGACGGCGGGGGCCGGCTCCTGGTCCGTCCTTTGGTATCCCCAGCACCAGGTCAGGCGCCAGGCGCCCGTCACGTCCCGATAGCGGTAGAAATAGCTGTCCAGGTCGGTGCGGTTAGGATCGTCCACCAGCTCCTGGAAAGTCCGCTGCACGACGCGGTGGAGGACCCGCTCGGTCGGGGTCTCCGGCCGGCATTGGGCCAGCCGGGTGCGGAGCTTCTCGACGTCGTCCTTGAGGATAGTCTTGAGATCCCCCTCGGAGGCGGGTTGGCAGATGGCCTCTTCGAGTCGTCCGCCGCGATCGTCGCGGACGTAGAAGTTGACGCACTCCCCCTCCCAGACCGGCTCGGCCAGTAGCCCCCCCAACCAGTGGTAGAGGATCTTGGCGTTGGCCCCGGAGCGGTCGAGCATGGGCACGCCGGGCTCGACGGCTATGGGACTGAAGTCCCGGCCGGAATCGGACAGATTAACGCGGACGAAGCGAGTAGCCATGGGTCAATCTCACCGGATGCGACCGTCTGGGCGGGCGAGATGCGCCGTTTCGCCTTCGGAAACGCCTCATTACTCCCCGCGCACGGTCCAGGTTTCTCCTGCCGCCCAACGCCCGACGTGCCGGCCGCCAAGGCAGCCATTTACCATCATAAGGGGTAAGGGCACGCGCGCGAATGGGAGAAGGTGTGTAAGGGGTCTCTATTCCGCCTCTTATGAATCGCTATCAGCCCCGGGAATTATTCGCTTGGGGGGGGTGACTGGGCTGTTTCCGGCATGGTTCAAACACGGGTAACAGCCGGTAGGTCCCGCTTGCCGAGCAGGACTTGTACACCGTCGGGTCCGGCCCGGCAGGCCGGACCTACCACCTGTTACCTGCCGAAAGCCGATTCTGAACCATGCCCTGTTTCCCCCCCACGTTGGCCGAGAAACAGCCAGCCCCGATTCCCGGATGATTCCGCAACAGAAACTGAGGAGACCGCCCACCCAATTGCAGCCTCCGCGACACAACCTACTTCACCAGCCTTGCGTTGAGCCAGTCGGCGTGGTCCAGGACGTCGCCCTGCTCGCCGTAATCGACGACCAACTCCAAGTGCTTCGCGCCGGACAGGTCGATGGAAATCGGCACGGGGGCCGCGCCGCCGCGGATCGGGCCGCTGGCATAGGCCGACTTGCCGTCCACTAGGATGCGGAACTCGACGCTGCCGCGGCCGCCGGTCGAATCGTCGATGCCCAACTCCGCCTGGAACCGCCGATAGGAACCGTCGAGGGCGTAGGTCAGCGTTGCGCGGCTGTGGACGCCCAGCCCTTTCAAGAAGAGCCGGCCGCCGCACCGCAGGAGGCCGCCCGTCACGTTGCGGTCGGCATGATAGGGCCACGCCAGATCGAGGTAGGGCTCGTGGTGGTATCGCTCGGGCTTGAGGTCGGAGAGGTAGACGGCCCGGCCGCCCAACGGCAAGAGGAACGCCACCTCCGCGAGATCGACCTTCCAGGCTTGCCCGGCGGGGCCGGTGGCGAGCAGTCGGCCGCCCTCGCTGTGCATCCGCGCGATGCGGAGGCGGGTCCCGTCGGCAAGGCCGAGCCAGGCGAGCCGCTCCGCGGCCGCCGGTTTCTCGCGGAGCGCGGGATTGAACACCAGCGACACGCACCGCCGCAGCTCGATCGTCAACGGGCCGACGCCGGCCTGGATGCGGACCTTGCCGTCCCGGATCGAGTCGATCAGACCGGTCACTTCGTCGCCGTTATCCAGGAGGATGCGGTCGGACTCGCCGCCGGCCCGGGCGACGCGATCCAGCAGGAGATCGCGCTGGGGGCGATCGGCCGGCGGCCGCAGGACGATGCCCGAGAGCGTCTCCAGCGGCAGTTTCAGCTCGCCCAGGAGATCGGACTCGACGGCGAGGTTCTCCTTGTCGGCGCCGGCGAGGTCGGCCGGGAAGACGCCGCCGTCGGCCAGGACGACCAGCGGGCCGCGGCTGGTCTCGCGGCAGGCGCCCCAGCAGGCGAGGTCGGCGGCCGCGAGGGTCCGCTCGCGGCCCGCGGTGCTGAAGACCAGTTTCCCACCGGCATCCACCGACGCGAGCCGGGCCGGGAAGGGCCCGCCATCGACCGGGACGGCCAAGGGCGGCTCGGCGAGGCAGGGCAGGCTCAGCAGGAGGGTCGAGAGCAACGGCAAGGCCATCGGGAAGAGATTCTCACGCAAAGGCGCAAAGACGCAAAGACGCAACAGGCAGAATGGGATTGTCGATCGCAGGATGGGACGCAGCCCCCATCCTCCTCTTCTCCGTTTGCGGCTTTGCGCCTTCGCGCCTTTGCGTGATATATCCACTGTTTTGACCGGATATCCTTTCCTTATCTCTGGAAGATCGGCAACTGGTTTTCGGGCATTTGGAGGACCATGAGGCACATCGCGGTGGCGTACTCGGCGCCGTAGGCCGACATCCAGGAGCCGTCGGCCCGCTGGCGGGCGACCAGCTCGTCCCGGACCGCCGGGTACCACTTGGCCCAGCGCTGGCCGCCGGCAAGCCACATCGCCTGCACGGCGTAGTACTGCCCGTATTCATAGTAGGTCTCCTGCCGGGCGACGCCGGGCACGAACTGCACAAGGTAGTCGAGGCCCCGGGTCACCTCCGGGGCCTCGTAGACGCCGGCGCCGGCCAGGGCGACCACCGCGGCCGCGGAGCGGGGCATGGAGCTGTCGCCGCCGGCGCTGGCCATGTACATGAAACCGCCGTCGGCGTTCTGGCATCGCTTGACATACTCCCTGGCCCGGTCGAACGTCTCGATGGGCACGTAGAGGCCGGCGTTCCGCGCCGCCCGCAGGGCCATGACCTCGCACGACGTGACGGAGAGGTCGGCGTCGTCGCGCTTCGGGAAGTAGCGCCAACCCCCTTCCTTGTTCTGCGTGTTGACGATGAGACGGACGGCCTTCGAGAGTTTCTCCCGCAGCGAGGGCCGGGGCGACATGCCGTAGCACTCGGCGAGGAACAACGTGGCGAAACCGTGGTTGTACATCGGCCCATGGCTGGCGGTGGCGGGCTCGAGGATGAACCCGCTCTGCTGGCTGTTGGCCAGGAGATAATCCACCGCGCGGTCGACCTTGTCGCCGTAGGGGCCGCGGCCGGGCGTGCTGCCGCCGGTCATGAAGGCCATGCCGCACAGGCCGCAGATGCCGACGTTGCCCCGGTGCGGCCCGGTGCCGAAGCTCCCGTCGTCGTTCTGCCGTTGGGCCAGCCAGGCCAGTCCCTTGTCGATGGCCTGCTCCACGGCCGGCGTGACCATTTCCGCGGCCGACTTCTCCGGGTCGGTCTTGTCGGCCGCGGCGGCCCATTGGCCGACGAGGCAGGAGAGCAACAGCAGCAGCCACGTCCACTCTCTTGTTCCCACGGTCCTCCGTGGGAACACACTGAGAGGACGCTCCGCGTCCGCATACTGCGATCCATGTTGGCTCTTGTTTCGGGGACGCGGAGCGTCCCCCCAGGGCGTTCCCACGCGGAGCGTGGGAACGAGTGAAAGCTTCCATTTCATCGTTCATACCCTCGACGGTTCTTGGGTTCCGACAGCCGCCGGAAGTATTCCTCGGTCAGCACCTCGTACTTGGGCAGGATCTCCTCGGCGGGCAGCTCGAGCATCCGTTGGCGGACGTTTTCGGGCAGCTCGATCCCGGAGCCGGGTTTCAACAGGCGCGGCAGCAACTCCGCTGCATCCTCGCCCGGCTTCCGCTTTCCTTTCGCCTCGGCATTGCTGCCGGTTGGGTTGGACCCGCCGCCGTCTTTGGATCCCGGCTTCGGCGCCGGGGGCTGGTTCGGGGGACCAATCGGTGCCCGCGGCGTGTCGCCTTTCGGCTTCGCGCCGGGCCGCGGGCGGCCCTGTTGCTTCGCCTGCTCGATCAACTGGTCCAAGTCGGAGACGATTTGCGACTCGACGCGCTGCGTCTCCAGCCCGGAGTCGTTGTGGGACAACCGATCCTGGACCTCCCGCATCTGGCGGGCGATCTCCACGAGGGGATGGTCCTTAGCTCCGGGTTGCGCCGGCGGCAGGAGCCCATAAACCACGTCGGCAAGCCGCCCCTGGTCCTCGCTCAGCCGGTCATACAAGGGCCGATGCTCGTCCGTGGCCTTGCCGGCCGCATCCACGGCCTTCTGGAGCTTCCCGGTGCGAATGTTGATGTCTTCCTGGAGGAGCTTCAGGATCTTGATCTCGGCCAGGGCCTGGACGCCGCCGGGCTGCTCGCCGGGCTTGCCGTCTCCGTCGCCGCCGCCGTCCCCGTCGGGCTGTGCGCCGGGCTTCTCGGGCTCCAGGGCCTTCAGGATGAGGTCGAGCCGGGCCAGGGCATTCTGTTGGGCCTCTTGCGTGGCTGCGCCGGTCTGGCGGCGGTCCAACAGCGCGGCCGCCCGACCCATGTCGCTCTCGGCCGCCGCCAGGACCAAGTGGAATCCGCCCGCCGCGGCCATGACCCCGGCCAGCCGGGCCGTCTCGGCCCGGATCGCTTGCTCCAAGAGCGTCAAGTCGCGGAGGCTGGAAGCCTGCGCCCGGCTCAGCGGGCCTTGCCGGCCGAGCGCATCGAGCCGGCGGGTCTCCTCCAGGGCGTTTTGCTGCTGCCGGTGGACGTTTTTCAGGGCATCTTCCAATCGGGCCAGTTGCTCCATGGCGAGCTCTGCTTGGACCCGGAGCCGGCGGCCGGCCAATTTCTGGACCGCGTCGTCGAGGCTTTTTTCGGCAGTCTCGGCCCCTTTGGCCGCGGCGGCATCTCCTCGGGCGGCGTCTTCGGCAGCCCGGCCCATCTCGGCCGCTGCCTTGCCGGCGGCCCGGCCAGCCTCCTCGGCCAAGAGGCGTTCCAGCCGCCTCGCAAGTCGCTCGGTTTCCTGCTGAAGTTCCTTTTGTTGCCGGCCTAGCGCGCGGAGTTCCTCGCGAGATTGCTCGCGGTTGGCGCCGCGGCCGGCCGCTTCCATCTTCTTTCGCAAGCCCTCCTGCCGTTGGCAGATAGATTTCAGCTCGTCCTCGACGGCGCGGAGCTTCTTGACCAGCCGCGCCAGTTCCTGCTGGCGGCGGTTGGCCAGGATGTCGAGCACGTCCTGGAGTCCCGCGACGATCTGCTTGTGCGTCTCGGCAGCCTGGCCGATGCGGTTCTCCTGGAGGCCGGCGCCGGCCGCCCGCATCGCGGCGCCGATGGCCAGCCGCCGGGCCTCGTCCAAGGCGTCCGAGAGCGTGTCGGCGGCCAGCGGGTCGCTCTCGCGGAGCGCCGCGGCCGCCTGCTCCATCTCCTGCTGGATGCGGTCCAACCGCCGGGCCAGCTCGAGCTGCCGCGAGGCCAGGATCCGGAGCGAGGCCGTCTCCTGGGGCGAGAGGTCCTTTAGTTCCTTGGTCAAGGTCTCGCGGCCGACCTCGGCGGTCCCCCGGACCAATTCTTCCTGCTCCCGCAGGAGCTGGGCCACGTCGCGATGGAAGCGGCGGGAGTCGTCCCACGTCCGCAGTTGGCCGAGCATGGCCTCCAGCGACGCGATGACGTCGTCCTGGCCCTTGAGCGCGCGTGAGAGCGAAGCCGCGGTGGCCGCGTCGGGAGTCCCAGGCTTCGTCTTCTCCGCGAGTCGAATCTGGGCCGACTTGATCGCGGCCGTCAGCTCGCGGCCCACCAGCGGCAGGGGCCCCGCCCCCAATCGCTCGATCTCGGCCAGGAGCGACCGGGCGCGGCGCTCGAAATCGGGGTTATCGAGCCGGTTGTTTTCGAGGTCGGCCAACAGGGCGGCCAGGTGCATGGCCACTCCGTCGTGGCGGCTGGTGAGGTTGCGGCCGACCTGGCGTTGGCCGAGTTCGGCGGCCTGGAGGTGATCGACGTCGATCTGGCCCAGCCCGCCCGTCTCCCGCACGCGGATCCCGAGCGCGTCGATCTGCTGCCGGTCGTCGCGCTGGAGCCGCAACGCGCGGTCCAACTCGGCCAGGAGCAAGTTTTGCCGGGCGGCCATCCGCTCCTGGAGTTCATCGGGCGTGATGACGCTGAGCCGCCGCGGCTCGCTCTTGCCGGTCTGCGGGCGGTAGTCGGCGGCCTCGACGTGGAAGACGACCTGAGTACCCGGCGCGAGCTTCAGCTCGCCGAGTTCCCAGCGATAGTCGATCGCCCGGCGATCGCCAGGCTCGGCCTCCGCGGCGCGGTCTTCCGCCGGCCGCCGGGGCGCGCGATCGGGGCCCTTGTACAGGCCGACGTGCCACGCGCCGGGCGCCGGGCCTAGAAAATCGGCAGCCAGCCTCACCTCCCGCAGGACCAAGTCGTCGCGTGCCGTCGCGTGCAAGGGGACGACGGCCTGCGGCGTAACGAACAAGTCCGACGCCGGCCGTTCGATCGTGACCGTGGGCGGCTGGTCGGGGATGGCGACGATCTCCGAGCGGGCGTCGCTGCCGGCGGTCAGTCCGTCGAGGTCGGTCAGTTGGAACCAGTAGGCGCCGGACTTGTCGATCACAAAGGCCCTCACCCCCGGCCCCTCTCCCGGAGGGAGAGGGGAGGAACTTTTCACCCCTGTCCCCTGACCCCCCGGACGCAGTCCGGGGGCTTTCACCCC
>JBEKCP010000137.1:0-10605 GCA_050014815.1 Thermoguttaceae bacterium
GCCTTCCAGGACTAGCAGGGCCGACTTCAATGTGTTCTCCTCGTCGCCGGGCACGCTCTCCAGAAGCTTGCAGGCGATCCCCTGCCGCACCGCCTCGTGGTGCAGGACTTCCACGACCTGGGCTACGACCCATTGACACTCTGCGGGGCCTTGCCCGGCAGTTACCTGGAGCCAGAGGTTCATTCTCGGCAGATCCTCACCTTGTACGTGATCAGGGGGCGGAGGGTGGCGACCACTTCAACCAATCCGGCGTTCACCATGTCCTGGATCACCAGGTCGATGTTCTTGTATGCCTGCGGGGCCTCCTCGTAGAGCAGATCCTTGTCCTCGCAGATCACCCGGCCACCCAGATCCGTCCGCTGGAGCGACTCGATCGAGTACTGGCGTTCCAGCCGGGCACGGGCGTCGGTGCGAGCCCACTTCCGGCCCGCTCCGTGGGCCACGGACCAGCCACTGCCCTCGTGGTCGCCCGTGGGCAGCACCAGGTAGCTCAAGGTGCCGCGGGAGCCCGGAATGACGACCGGCCCGGCATCCGAGGGCGCCGCTCCCTTGCGGTGGAGCCAGCAGCGGCGGCCCTGGAACGTCTTCGGGCGGATGCTGTTGTGGGACAGATCGACTAATGGCCGGCCTTCCGCGCCCAGCATGGCCAAGAACCGCTTGGCGATCAGTCCTCGGTTGATCGAGGCCCAGGTCAACGCATGGTCGTGCCGGGCGAGGTACTGGCGAGCTTCCTCAGAGTCCTCCGCCAGGCCGTCCGCCCTGAAGCGGTCCACGTGGTCCCGTAATACCGATTCCCCCAGTCCCCGCGATCCGCTGTGGACCAGTACCAGCAACCGGTCCTCCTGCACCCCCAGCGTGGCTAGGGCCGCAGGGCTTCGGGCCTCGGCGATCACCTGGAGTTCGGCGAAATGGTTGCCTCCGCCGATCGTGCCCAGACTCCCGTCGAAGGGTGTCGCCGCGATTCCAGCCTCGGCCAGCAGCGGTGCCACATCGCCCTCCCAGGGGCTTTCCAGGCCGTCGAGCTTGCGGACCCAGCGGTCCAGCTTCAGCTTGCGGCCGAGCAGGTCCGTCTGCCAGAGGGCCATGCCGCAGCCGATGTCGTTGCCGGCCAAGTGCGGATAGAGCACGCCGCTCGTCGCAACGGCCGCGCCGATGGGCACGCCCTTGCCGGGATGTAGGTCGGGCATGCCCACCGCCATGACCACCCCCGGCAGTTGAGCCACCCGCTGAAGCTGCTGCACCGCATCGCCCACGATCCAGTTCTTGCTGGAGGCGATGATCCGCACCGGCACGCGGTCTGGCGGTGGTCCGGGCTCGACGTTCGTGGGTGGTTTCGTGGCCATGGGCGATTCGTTCGCGTAAAGAACCCCAAAAGGGCTCGAATGGTTCATTGTCCCTCTCGGGGGGCGACTGTCAAGCAAGGAAGCCTGCCATGAGCGCCAAGCCCCGACACCGCCCCATCGGTAGCGGTCGCGGGGCCTTTCTGCCTACTATCGTACCCAGGCTCGATGCGGCTGATCTGGGAGCATACGACTTCAGTGGTGGATCGACGACTGTAGATTCCGGCGGGTACAATGAGGGGCGGTTACGCGTAGCAGCCAGTAGCATTGGTACATGCAACCCGGTGGAGGCGGGGCGTCAACCCGCATCGCCCATCTTTTTGGGGCGAGCGCCGTAGATGACGTCTGACAAGACCATGCTGTTTGACGATGCCGACTCAATGATCCGGTCCGAGCTGCGGCCGGAGGAGCGTCTTCTGTGGACGGGACGGCCGCCCCAGGGGATTCGCTTGCGCGCCACAGACGCCTTCCTGATTCCTTTCAGCATCCTGTGGGGTGGCTTCGCGTTTTTTTGGGAGGCGATGGTCATCGCAAGTGGCGCCCCGTTGTTCTTCGTGGCCTGGGGAATTCCATTCGTCGTTGTCGGTCTCTACCTGGTTCTCGGCCGCTTCTGGGTCGACGCCAGGCAGCGAGCCCACACTTTCTACGGGCTTA
Source organism: Thermoguttaceae bacterium (assembly GCA_050014815.1). GTDB lineage: Bacteria > Planctomycetota > Planctomycetia > Pirellulales > Thermoguttaceae > JBEKCP01. The sequence continues at coordinate 1,995 of JBEKCP010000137.1, forward strand.
CCGACAGCCGAATCATCGTTGTCGAAGGATAACCGTGATGGCACTTTTTGAGTGCCCGGCATGGCTCGGCACGCGGCAACGGACCCCGTCCAGGTTGCGCGAGGATGTCGAGCGGCTCCGGTCGGACCGGAGAACATTGCGTGCGATACGGTTCTGCGGCTGGATCGTGCTCCTCGTCGAGGCTGCCGTTCTGACGGAATGTTGGTACGCCGCGCTGATACGCGAGGGTCGCTGGATAAGCTATTTTGCCTCGCTGGCCACTGTCTTTGCCTGGTTTCATGGCCTGCCGCTACTTGAGAGGTGGTTCACGAAGGTCGAGGCGGAGGTCAGTGCTTCCGGCAATCGGTGGCGGATCGGCAAGTATTCGGAAGCCGAACTGCGGAGTCTGTTCGAGGAAGCGATGGCCGACCTTCCGCCGCGACTGCGGCGAGCCCGCGTCTGCATCACCGAGCACCGGGCCGTAGCTGCCTGGACGTGGCTTGCCGTCTTCCGGCCCAGTGCGGTGTGGAACAAGCCAGTTGTATTGACGAGCGGATCGCTTCACTATCTTGAGCGCGACGAGCTGATGGCCGTCTTGCTTCACGAGATCGCGCATCACGTGCGCGGCAACCGCGTTGCGGTCTACGGCGGCTGGGCGTTGGCGGACGTCGTCTTTCATGGCGTGGCATTTTGGGCGTATTGCCAAACGGCTTCCAGCAACGTGGCCGTAGCAACATTCATACTGCTTCGGTTCTTTGCCTGCGCGATTGCCGCGAGAGTAGCTGGAGACGTGGTTCGCTCAGTCGAGCATTTCTGTGATCTTTTCGCCGCTGAACGTATTGGAGCAGTGCCGATGATCAATGCCTTGCTCAAGCTCGCGGAAGATGAGGAGTTGAGCGAGGTCGTGTTGGTGTGGGTCGCCAGGGAAATGATTCACGAAAAAGCCCTGGCGATGGATGATCTGATATTGGCCTTTGCCAAGGCCCGCCCCTACGGCCGGATCTTTCACGAGAACTTGTTTCGCCATGCGGCCGAGGTTACGAAGGTGCTCGTGGCGGATCGAAAGCGGCCGCTGGCCAAACCCGGCACGCCGCCGAAGGAAAATGCCGAACTCAAGGAGTTCGTATCAAGACGGCGCAGGCGCGACTTGCAGAGGATTCGCTGGCGGCGCTTCGACCGCGACGGAGATGGGGTCCTGACCGCCGACGAAATCGCTCGCCTGTGCGAAGCGTTGGAGACTCGCCCTGACCACGTGCTCGTAACCAGCCAAGACGAGTATGAACCGACAACCCATCCTCGTTGCCGCGACCGGATTCTGCTCCTGCACCACGCTGGCCATCCACGCGCAGAATCGGCAGATGCTTGCGATGTTCGTCCACGAAGCGACACGGCGGCGCCGACGCTTGTCGCAGAGAAGTAATCTCGCTATGGCACCGAGGCACCGAAGTGGACATTACTCTTGGGCGTGCGACCGGATGCTGGCCTTCCCGAAGAACGATGGCCTGCGGCTGGACTATATCCTGGCCACGGCGCCGTTGGCGAAGAACTGCACGGCCGCCGCAATCGACCGCGAAGAGTTGGATTCAGGCTTTGAGACCTGACCCTCGAACGGAACCGAGAGCGTCAGCGTTTGCGATTGCGTCGACTTGAGGTCGAGCATGCGAATTGGAAAGTGATAGACCTGCTCACCGTTCTTGAGGATATAGCCGCCACCGGCTGGGCGGAAGGCGTGCGTGGGACTGTAGGCCACCGGATCGCCCGCCGGCCCAGCAATCAACCATGCCTTGGGCTCTGGTAACCCCCCATCTTATACTATTGCGTGGCGGTCAGGGAGTGACCATGCCTTCGTCGACGCTTTCCGGCGATGGCACCAAATTCAACATCCTTCTCGTTGAATGTCGGGCCCTGGGTTATCGGTGGCTCTTTCGAGTTCGCTAAGCACATCTTTGGAAACTTGCTCAATCGCCGACGCGTGGGATTTCAGAAACAGCTCTCCTTGTTGTCTGGCTTTCTGGAGAAGTTCGTAGGCTGAGCGATCTGCTTGGAGCCCGACCAGGATGCGGATCTTCTCAACCTTCTCCAAAAACGGGTAGAGTTTGTAGAAGCCGCTGATGAAGAAGTACCCGACTAGACAGTCGAAGTAACGGGTGGTATCCGTAAGCAAGACACCGAGGCGATCGCGCAGGGTCTCGCCCGGCTCGTTGGTGATGAATGTCAGGTCAGTTGAGGTTGCCACGGACTGTGCCTCCGATCAGATGTTGGACCGGGGAGGACACCCGGCTAACAAGTAGCTTAATCAGGCAAAGCACCTGATTCAATAACCCCCCCGCCCTACAGACAAACGGGGGGCCGAAATGTGTTGGTTGCTGGGGATGCGGAGGATTGGGCAAGCGATACCGTGTCGTTTGTCTTGGAGATAACGGAGCCCCCCAGTGGAACCGGCGTCCGGAGATGGCTGGACCTTGCCCGCGCACTGGCCCAACAGGGGCAAATTGATCGGGCGGACCGGGCGTACGCCGCGGCCTTCCAGATCGAGCCTACCAACGCCCAGATCCTCTGGGACCGGGCCTCCGCGCTCCGGGACGCTGGCCGGCAGGAGCAGGCCAGGCCGCTCTTCCGGCAGATCGTCGCGGGCCCCTGGGAGCCGCGTTTCGCCGACCTCCAGGCCCGGGCAAAGCAGTTTGCCCAGTAGTGCCGGCGTCGTTGCTCGAAGAACCTGTGCTGATAGGGCTTGCACCCCCACGTTTAGGCGGGTATCTTGGCCATGAAGGAACAAAGAGTCGTTCGACGCTGGGTTTACGATCCATGGGCAACTACCAGCCAACCTCTCGGCGACCGATCGCCACCATGTTCCGCCTCACGGCCCATGGGCCAGTCCAACTCTGCGTGCGACTGGGAATCCACCCCGATGCGGTCTCGTACGGTTCGGTCGTTGCTTCCGCCTTGGCGGCTCTCTGTTTCTGGTGGTCGGGGCAGTTGCCGGCGTTGCTGATTCCCGCGGCGCTGTTGTGCTACCTGCGGTTGTGGCTGAATATGCTCGACGGCATGGTGGCCCTCGCGTCGGGCAAGGCAAGTCTGCGAGGCGAGCTACTCAACGACCTGCCCGATCGCGTGTCGGACGTGATCATTTTCGTCGGTGTCGCCCATAGCGGATTGTGTCACCCGGAAAGCGGCTATTGGGCGGCGATTCTTGCCCTTCTGACCGCCTACGTGGGAACCTTCGGTCAGGCCCTGGGCGCGGGCCGACAGTTCGGCGGCATGATGGCCAAGCCCTGGCGGATGGTCGTGTTGCACGTCGGTGCATGGATCAGCCTCTGGCTGTTGTGGTCGGGTGGTTCGATCGACGTCGGGCGATTGACCGTGCTGGACTGGAGCAACCTGGTCGTCATCGGCGGGTGCGTTGAAACGATCGCAGTGCGACTGGCCCACATTATGCGAGGTCTGGCCGCAAAAAGCCCCTGACATCCTTGTGTCCCCAACCGTCTCGAAGCACCGACACGAGTCAGGAAACAACCGATGTGCCCGAGCGCAGCATTATCCAGCGATGTCTTCCGCATCTACGCCGGCGTCATCCTCGGGCTGTTGCTCGCCGGCGGCCTGCTGATCGCCATCCTCCGCTGGGGGCTCGGCCGCGACTTGGGTCATGCCTGGCAGTCGTATACTTCCTGGCTGGTGATGGCCCCGGCGGTCCTGCTGTGCGTCTTCGCTGGCCGCTTGCCCACGATCCTTCTCCTCACGCTCTTGGCCGTCTTCGCCTTCAAGGAATATGCCCGGGCCACCGGGCTCTATCACGATTGGCTGATGACCGGCGCCGTCTACGTCGGCATCGTTGCCACGGGTCTGGTCTCGACGATGGAAGATCCGACGTGGCACTGGCCCGGCTGGTACGGTCTGTTTGCGGTCCTGCCTGCCTTCGTCACCGCCGCCATCTTGTTGATCCCCATCCTTCGCAACCGCGCCGAGGGGCAACTCCAGACCATCGCCCTGGCGATCCTCGGGTACCTGTACATCGGCTGGATGTTCGGCCATTTGGCGTTCCTGGCCAACGCCCGCAATGCCTACGGCTATCTGCTTTACCTGGTCTTTGCCGTGGAGCTGAACGACGTTGCGGCTTATGCGTTCGGCAAGCTCTTCGGCCGCCACGCGCTGCGGAGCAACATCAGCCCGAAGAAGACGTGGGAAGGGTCGCTGGGGGCGCTGGCGGTCTCGATGGCCCTCCCATGGGCGCTGCGATTCTCGTTCCCCGATTTCACGGCCCGGGATCTGATCCTCACCGGCCTGATTGTGGGCGTCACCGGGCAGTTGGGCGACCTGTCGATGAGCGTCATCAAGCGAGACCTGGGCATCAAGGACATGGGGGTGTTGATTCGCGGGCACGGCGGCATCCTCGACCGCATCGACAGCCTGATCTATGCCACCCCGCTGTTCTTCCACATGGCGGGGTATTTTCACGACCTTCGCTGATCTGGCGTTATATTGTCTCCGGCCCCCCGCCTGGAAGGAATATGAGCATCTTGGCCGCGGCAAGGACTCGGCCATTGAGATTACCCGCGATCTTCGCGAGGCGATTCTCGCGCTGGCTTCCTCGGCTCCACGGGCCAAGAACCCCGAGCCACGGACCTGACCTTCAAGGAACACTTGTATGAACCAGTCACACGCCGTATCGCCCGCTGCCCGCTCTGACTTCGTCCCCTCCGAACATGCGATGACGCTGCCGGACGGCACCGCGCTGTTCTACCGGGCCTGGCTCCCCAGCGTGCCGACCGACAGGGCCCTCGTGATCTTTCACCGGGGGCATGAACACTCCGGGCGGGTTCAGGACATCGTGGAGGCCCTCGACCTGCGCGACATGGCCATCTTCGCCTGGGATGCCCGCGGGCATGGCCGTACGCCGGGTGAGCGCGGCTACGCCCCGAGTTTTGCCACGATGGTGAAGGATATGGACTGCTTTGTCCGCCATCTTTGCCAGGCTCACGACAAATGCCCGGAGAACTTGGTCGTGCTGGCACAGAGCGTGGGTGCGGTGACGGCCGCCACCTGGGTTCACGACTATGCCCCCCGGATTCGAGCCATGATCCTGGCGGCCCCCGCCTTGGAAATCAAGCTCTATGTACCGTTGGCAATTCCCGGACTGCGACTCTTGTTGAAGATGCGCAAGAACCGCAAGACATTCATCAAGAGCTACGTCAAAGCCAGGATGCTAACACACGACGAAGAGCAGGCCCGGGGGTACGAGCAGGACTCGCTGATTGCCCGTGCGATTGCCGCGAATGTGCTGGTCGACCTGCATGACACGTCGGCGCGGCTGATTGACGATGCGGGTGCCATCGGCGTGCCAACCCTGCTGTTGGCGGCAGGAGCGGATTGGGTCGTAAAACTCGGCCCTCAACGGAGACTGTTCGAGCGTCTCGGCGCGCCGATCAAGCGGATGAGAGTGTTCCGAGCGATGTACCATGACCTGCTGCATGAAAAAGACCGCCACCTGGTGATCGACGAGGCCCGGCAGTTCATCCGCGAAGCGTTCGATCGCGAGGCGACTCGGTCGCCGTTGTTGGATGCTGACCGCTACGGCTACACCCGCAACGAGTATGATCGGCTGACTGAGCCGCTGCCCTGGTACTCGCCCAAGGGGCTCGGCTACCGCTTTCAGCGTCTCGGCATGAAGACGCTAGGCCGGCTGAGCTGCGGCGTTCGCCTGGGGTGGCGCACTGGCTTTGACTCGGGCAAGACACTCGATTACGTTTACGAGAACCAGCCACAAGGCGCGTTGCTCCTGGGCAAGTGGATCGATCGGTCCTATCTCAATAGCATCGGCTGGCGAGGCATCCGTGAGCGGCGGGTGAACCTGGAGAAGTTGCTGAAAGAAGCGATCCGCCTGCTCCGGGTGGATGGCCAACAGGTACGGCTGGTGGACATCGCTGCGGGGCCGGGCCGATACATTCTCGAAACGCTCCGCGACCTTGCCGGCAACGACCTGTCTGCCCTGCTCCGCGACAACGTGGAGGCCAATCTCGAAGCCGGACGCAAGCTGGCCAGTGAGGCGGGTCTCCACAACGTGGCCTTTCAACTGGGCGACGCCTTTGATGAGGCATCGTTGGCTGCGATACAGCCAGCGCCCAATGTGGCTGTGGTCTCCGGGCTGTATGAACTGTTCGGTGACAACGAGCCGGTTCGGCGTTCGCTGCGCGGGTTGGCGGGGGCAGTTCAGCCCGGCGGGTATCTTGTATTCACCGGCCAGCCCTGGCATCCCCAGGTGGAGATGATCGCCCGAGTGCTCACCAACCGGGAAGGTCAGCCTTGGATCATGCGCCGCCGGACGCAGGAGGAAATGGACGACCTGGTGCGCGATGCAGGATTCCAGAAGATTGCACAGGAGATCGATCGGTGGGGAATTTTCACGGTGTCGCTGGCGCGTCGCGTAGCCGGCTGATCTTCCAGGCGGGCGCTGCCTCCGTATTGCTGTCGCTGCTCTTCCTTGTGGTTTACAGCGGCACGAATTGGCTGACCTCGCAACGATCAGACGTCGGCACGTGGTACTACGAGTGGGAGCGGTTCATTCCCTTCGTGCCGCTGATGGTCATCCCCTATATGTCGATTGACCTGTTCTTCGTCGCAGCACCGTTTTTGTGCCGCGACCGCCGCGAGCTGGTGACGTTTTCTCGCCGCACAGCTTTGGCTATTCTCATGGCAGGAGCCTTCTTCTTAGTGATGCCGTTGAAACTGGGCCACGAACGTCCCCGCGTGGACGGCTGGCTCGGCGCGCTCTTCGGCTGGTTCTTTGCTACGGATCTGCCCTATGACTTGTTTCCCTCGCTCCACATCGCCTTGCGGACGATTCTGGCCGAGACGTACGCGCGCCACACGCGGGGCTTCTGGAACTTCGCATCGCACGTGTGGTTCAGCCTGGTCGGCTTCTCGACGCTCTTGACGTACCAACATCACGTGGTTGACGTAGCGGGGGGGTTTCTCCTGGCCCTCGTATGTTTCTATGTCGTGCCTGCGATGGGACACGTCCACCCAGTGACGCCCAATCGGCGGGTCGGCTTATACTACTTCCTGGCATTGGTCGCCGCGAGCGTCATGGCCGCCCTTTGGTGGCCCTGGGGCGCCATCTTCATTTGGCCCGCTGGCGCTTGTTTCGTCGCAGCCGCCGCCTATTTTGGACTCGGCCCGGGGATATATCGGAAGATCAACGGGCGGCTGACCTTGAGCACGCGGCTCCTGTTGGCACCGTTGCTCCTTGGTCAGCACCTGTCTCTACGATATTACCAGCGGCAATGCCGGGCGTGGGATGAAGTGACACCCCAGGTCTGGATTGGTCGAAAACTCTCTGACCACGAAGCAGCCGATGCTGTGCGGCAGGGTGTCACTGCCGTTCTGGACCTGACGACCGAGTTTTCCGAGGCATTGCCGTTCTTATCGACTCGTTATCTGAATGTCCCCATTCTGGATCTCACGGCCCCGACGCCCGAGCAGCTCCAGCAGTGCGTCACTTTCATGTCTGAGAACGCACCACGCGGAGTGGTTTATGTCCACTGCAAGATCGGCTATTCGCGGAGTGCAGCCGTGGTGGGCGCTTACCTCTTGAGCTGCGGGGCCGTGTGTTCCGCCGACGAAGCCATGATGCGGTTGAGAGCCGTTCGCCCGTCGGTGGTAATTCGCCCGGAAGCTGCCGACGCCCTACGCCGTTTTGAGACGGCGATTGCTGACCCAATCTGTCCGTGAAAGAAGATGCGCAAGCCCCCGCCCTCGGCCATCTCCGATCAGCAGCGCGGCTGGCTGAGGATGAACTCATCTTGAATCCCCCCTTGCGTGGAGTACCATGAGGACGCGGTGAAAGGGTTCACGCAACCCACGGGAACGGAGTTTGCCTTGAGAGCTTTCCCGGTAGAGACTGAGCGGTCCGGGGAACCCCGCGTGTTTTCTGGAGACCGAGGCGATGAAACGGCTGATCTTCTGGTTTGCGGCCGGAGTTGCGGCACTGGCTCTGATCTTGATCCTTCTTTTCCCGTCCCTGGTGGTCGACCTCATCGACCTCATGCCAGCCTCGCTTCCCACGCCGCCGAAGGGGTTCGACGTGCGTCGTGAAGGAATTGAGCATGGCAGGGTGGAGACGGTCGAGTACGACTCGAAGGTCGCCGGGTGCAAGCGGAAGATGCGCGTTTACACCCCGCCAGGGTTAAGGAACCAGACCAGCCCTTTCAAGCTGTCACTGCTAGCATGAGTAATGGGACGGCGCGAGCATGCGAGATCGGTGATAATGTGTTATGGGACTTGAGATTAGCGTAATGGCTCAAGGGAGTAACACAGTCATGTTCAGTGTAGTCATGGATCGGTTCGTCGAGCAAAGCCCGGCGACCCGTGCAGCAGCAACGCCTGGATGAGTTCGCCGATGCCGTACTTCCGTGCCGGGCACCAGGCGATTCCCGCTCTTCTCTCTCAATTCTGGTGAAATCTTGGAGGAGATGGTCGAGTTCACCCGCTCGGCCCACTGGTCGTCGTTGCGGAAGTCGTCCTCGATTTCCTGCCGGTGGTCGAAATAGTGGGCCAGGGCCGCATGGACGTCGGCCAGCGTGATGCCGGAAAACAAATCGACGATCTGGTCGGGGGTCATGCTGCGCATCTCGTGCCA
>JBEKCP010000138.1:0-11933 GCA_050014815.1 Thermoguttaceae bacterium
GCGTTTCGTTCCGCCCAGTCGGCCAAACTCGATCGCGGGCGCTTCACCGTATCGGACCGGTCCGCAACTGTGACCACGAAGTCGTGCTTTCCGACCGGTACTTCCGGCGGCACCTTCAGGGTTACCTGGCGGTCATCCGAAACATCGGCCGAAGTCTGAAAAGCAATCATGTCGTATTTCTCCTTGGAACAGCACCGTTTACGACCCGCAATCAATCTTATACTCCTTGCGGTGAAAATGACACCTCGTCAGGCTTGGCCTACGCTCACGTCCACAACTGCCGGTCGAGCATGCGGTAGTTGATGGCCTCGTTGATGTGGCCCGGGCGGATGTCCTGGCTCTGGTCGAGGTCGGCGATGGTGCGGGTGACGCGGAGGATCTTGTCGTGGGCCCGGGCCGAAAGGCCCATCTCGTTCATCGCCGCCTTCAAGAGGTTGCGGCACTCGTCGTCCAGCGGGCAGAACTGCCGCGTCTGGCGGTGCGACATGTCGGCGTTGTAGCGGGTCGGCGAGCCGTCGAAGCGGGCCGCCTGCCGGGCGCGGGCGGCCACCACCTGCGAGCGCATCTCGGCGCTGGTGGTCCCCGGCACGCCCCCCGACAGCTCCCGGAACGGCACCGAGGGGACTTCGATGTGAATGTCGATCCGGTCCAGCAGCGGGCCGCTGATCTTCGACATGTAGCGCTCGATCTGCGGCGGCGTGCAGTGGCAGCTCCGCCGCGGGTCGCCGCGGTAGCCGCACGGGCAGGGGTTCAGCGCGGCAATCAGCATGAAGTTGGCCGGGAACGTGGTGCTGGACAGGGCCCGGCTGATCGTCACCGTGCCGTCCTCCAGCGGCTGGCGGAGGACTTCCAGCGTGCGGCGGTTGAACTCGGGCAGCTCGTCGAGGAACAGCACTCCGTTGTGCGAGAGCGAAATCTCGCCGGGGGCGGGCGTCGAGCCGCCGCCCACCAGGCCCGCGTCGCTGATCGTGTGGTGCGGCGATCGGAACGGCCGGACGGCCAGCAGCGGCTGGCCCGGCTTCAATCGCCCCACCGCACTATAGATCCGCGTGGTCTCGATCGACTCGACGGGCGTGAGGTCGGGCAGGATCGTGGGCATCCGCTTGGCGAGCATGGTCTTGCCGGAGCCGGGCGGGCCGACCATCAGGACGTTGTGGGCGCCGGCGGCCGCGACGACCATCGCCCGCTTGGCCATTTCCTGGCCGCGGACGTCGGAGAAATCGAGGTCGTAGGCGGCCAGCTCGCGGAAGAGGTCGTCGAGGCGGGAGGGGGCGGGGTCGATCTCGATCTGGCCCGCCAGGAAGGCCACCGCCTGGGCGAGGCTGGCGATGGGAATGACTTCGATGCCTTCGACCACGGCGGCCTCGGCCGCGCTCTCGCTCGGGACGAGCAGCCCCCGGAGCCCGTCGAGCCCCGCGGCGGCGATGGCCATCGACAAGGCGCCTCTGGTGGGCCGGGTGCTGCCGTCCAGGGCCAGCTCGCCGACCACGGCATACGAGGCCAGCCGCTCGGAGGCCACCTGCCCGCTGCCGATGAGCGTGCCAAGGGCGATGGGCAGGTCGAAGGAGGCGGCTTCTTTCGGCAGGTCGGCCGGGGCGAGGTTGATGACCACGCGGTTCTGCGGCCGCTGGAAGCCGGAGTTGACCATTGCCCGCTCGACGCGGTGGGTGCTCTCCTTGACCGCCTGTTCCGGCAGGCCGACCAGGACGACCTTGGGCAGTCCGGCAGGCGAGACATCGACTTCGACCTCGACCGCCACGGCGTCGATGCCCACGAGCGAGAAGGTCTTCAGCTTGGCGAGCATGATCGGTCCCCCTCTCCCTCCAGGAGAGGGTCGGGGTGAGGGTTCTGTCAGCCCCCTCTCCCACCAGAAGCGACCATCTGCGATGCTGTCTGGGGGTGAGGGGCGATCCAAATGGCGCCCGGCATTGTACCAGGTCGGTTCATCTCAGCAAAGCAACATGTCTGGGTCCAGCGTCCACACGGTTTCAATGCTGGGAACGATATCCTCCGCGAGCTGCTCGGCAACCAAAGTCGGCATCGACATCGTCACGCGGACGCCCGACAGGAGCAGATGCCCAGCCATTAGGTGAAGGACACGCCAAATGACGATCGAGAAACCGCCAAATCGAGCGTTGTGGAGTACCGGGACGCCGGCGCGGAACCGCACCATCTTACCTTTTCCCTCGGGATACCGGACTGTAGCGCCAACCTCGAACGTTATGCCCTGCCCCTGGTATCTCGCCGGAACAGCCGTCGGGATGGAGACAATACCGAACGATGCCGGACCACATTCAATTTCAGGCGTGGCCGTGGTTTGTCGAGTTCCTTGAGGTCTTATCGCAATTTGCGCCAGCGCTTTGCCCGTGTAGCGTCCTTGAAACATCACCCGGAAGACTGCAATTCCATCCTCCCGCAACAGCGATAGGCAGAAGCAGAGGCCGTTGCTCTCAAAGAACCGTCCGCAATGCTGGCTCAGATAGTCTGGCACGAGGTCACGGCGAAAGTGGAGCCTGAGGAACAGCGCCAAGGCCCCAAGACCAGGGAGCGGCGCGACGATCAACCACAATAGGGGCGCTCTGGCAAGGAAGGGGATGGGCATGAAGATAATGCCAAGGACGGCGATCACGGCAGCACAGAACTTTAGGAATTGATGCATGGATCGACCGCCACGGCGTCGATGCCCACGAGCGAGAAGGTCTTCAGCTTGGCGAGCATAGCGAATCCCCCTCTCCCTCCGGGTGAGGGCTGTTGCACCAGACGCCCGCTATTCTATCATCTTCCCGCCCCACCCGATAGGTGGTAGAATAGACGCGCAAGGAGATAGCGCCCATGGCCACCATCGAAACCATCACTACCGCGGAACAACTGCTTGCCGCCGGCGATGTCGGGCGTTGCGAGTTGGTCCGCGGAGAATTGATTATAATGTCGCCGGCTGGGGCGGAGCACGGCTGGATCATAACGAACATTGCGGTGCCGTTGGGCCGGTTCGTGGAGCAGCGTTCGCTGGGGGTGGTCTTCGGAGCCGGAACGGGCTTTCGGATCGGGCACAGTCCCGATACGGTCCGCGCGCCGGATGTCGCCTTCGTCACCGCCGGGCGGATCGGCGGCAAGCTCGCGCGGGGCTTCTTCCCGGGCGCACCCGACCTGGCCGTGGAAGTCCTTTCGCCGGACGATCGCGCCGGCGAAGTGTTGGCCAAGGTTCAGGATTGGCTCGACGCCGGCTGCCTCGCCGTCTGGGTGGCCGATCCGCGGACCCGCACTGTCACCGTCTATCACAGCCGCAGCGACATTGTCGTCCTCGGCGAGTCGGAAAACATCAGCGGCGGCGACCTCTTGCCCGACTTCAGCCTGCCGGTGGGCGAACTCTTCCAGGGATAACGAGGGCAGAGGGGGCAGAGCCCCTTGTACGGTCACCCACCCGCCCGAAGAAGCGGCAGCCGCCGTTCTACCATCTTCTCTGACGGCCTGAAAGTAGGTATAATGGACGGGCGTCGTATGTGCCGCGAGGATTCCGACTGGTCCGAACTCAGATTGGGAAAAGGTATGGGTAACTTGGACTGGCAGGACCGGATATCGATTGACCCGATAGTCTGCCACGGCAAGCCGTGCATTCGAGGGACGCGGGTGATGGTTTCCATCATTCTCGACTACCTCAAGGCCGGCGAAAGCCCGCAGAGCATTCTGGGGCAATACCCGTCGTTGACGGAAGAGGACGTGCGGGCCGCGCTTTCCTACGCCGCGTGGCTGGCACACGAGGAGGAGCAACAACCCCTGCACACGGTTGCCACGGAATGAGAATCAAGTTGGATGAGAACCTTCCGTCGGCGTTGGCAGACATTTTTCGTGCCGCCGGTCAAGACGTCGTGACGGTAATCGAGGAGGCACAGAACCCCTGGCCTCACCGCTCACTGGGAGATAAATCTAGCTGTGTCCTCGTCCCGACGCCCAAGTATCTTGGGGTTCCGGGATAGCGCGGAACAGAAAAGGGGGGCTCGTTTCACTGGAGCCACCCTACAGCGTTTCCACTCGCACCTGGCCGGCGGCGGTTTCGATACCGGCGGGATCGAGACGGCCGGGGAGGAGCTGGCGGAGATTGGCCTGCGCGGCGGCAATGCCAAGCCGAGCGGCCTCGACCATCTCGGCGCCGCGGGCGATCGCCAACGCCGCGGCCGCGGCCATCGCATCGCCGGACCCCAACGGATTGACGACCTGGCCCAGCGGCGGCGGGTGCAAACGGTACGCGCGATCGGCAGCCGTTAGCCAGACGGGCCCCGGACCTTGGGTAACCAGCACCCATTGGGCCCCGCGACGGTTGAGGTCGTGCATGGCGGCCAAGAGCGCGGCATCGTCGTCCAGGTCGCGGCCAAGCGTCTGGGCCAACTCCTCGCGGTTGGGTTTGACGAGGCAAGGCTTCAGGTCGAGCAGGCCCAACAGCCCTTCGCCGCGGAAATCGAGCACGGCGGGGCAGGGCGTCTTTTCCACGAGGCGGCGGTAGGTCGCGGCGGGGGCCTCGGCGGGCAGCGAGCCGATCAACACCACGGCGTCCGCCCGGGCCGCCTCCTCGGCGTAGGCCGCGGCGAAGGCGTCCAGCTCGGCGGCGGTAAGCGGCGGGGCACTGGTGACGAGTTCTGTCATCCGGCCGGCGCCATGGTCGAGAATGGTCGTGCAGACGCGGGTAGCCGCCTGCGTAACGACCCACCGCCGCTGCAGCCCCAACTCCGCCAGGTCGTGGTCCATTTCGGCCAGTGGGGGGCCGCCGGCGGCCGCGAGGGCCAGGACCGGCCCGCCGAGCCGGTGGGCCGCAACGGCGGCGTTGAGGACCTTGCCCGAGGCGCACCAGTGCGACTCCCGCGCGCGGTTCACTTCGCCCGGCCGAAAGCGGTCGAAGACGAGAGTCTGTTGCCAGGCGGGGGTCAGGCCGGCGGAAAGGATCATGGGGAAGCCTCGGGGATGCGGTAGTGTCCTTGCCCGGGTCTCCCATTATAGCGGGCGTAGCGATTCTGTTCGGATTCGAAAATGTGCAGAGCCCACCTCCGAAGTTGCCGCGACAGTTGCGACACACTTTTTCGTGTTTTCTGCCTTGACGTGCCGCCAGGCGATAGCTAGGCTACGCCCCGCGTCGGCGACCCCACCGCATCACTTTGTAAAGAGAACGCCATTATACCGTGCGCAGCCGGTAGAGGAACGTTTCCAAAGGCGAAACGTCGCATGTCAGCCCGCGCAAGCTGTGATAGCAGCCCTCTTGCTCTCCACTGTGCCGAGAGAACGACCGCGATGAAACGGCCGCGCCGGTTGGCCTTCTGGATCCTGCAATTCGTTCAAGCGATTCTGGGCGTGTACCACGCCCTGTTCCTGCCCGTGCTGGCGGTGCTGCTCTTGGCCGGGTTGGCGTCGCTCGGCGGGTTGACCGAGTGGCTGGCCGCGCTTACGCCGGTCGAGTGGCTCCTGCTATCACCGCTACTCTACCTGGTTCTGCTGTTGACCATTTTCCTCGTGGGCGCGGTGGACTGCCAGGTGGTGGGCCTGCTGTTCTACCGTAAACCGCGGCGAGCCGGGCCTGGGGACGGGGTCGTCGCCTACGTGCGGTCGTTCCTGACGTTGGCCTACTACAGCCGGGCGACCTCCCTGTGGAGCCTGCCGCTGGCCCACTATTTCCAGTTGGTTCCCCTGGTGCGGCACGTGATGCTGGCGTCGTATGCCCGGCGCGTGCGGCTTGGGCCGGGCAGCCTCGTCTTCGGCTACCTGTACGATCCGGATTTGACGGAAATAGGCGCCGGGGCGATGATCGGCGCCCGCAGCGCCATCTCGTGTCACAGCGTCACCACGAGCGAGGACGGTTTCGTTTACGTCAGCGCCCCGGTCCGCGTCGGCGACCGCGCCATCGTCGGCGGCGAGGCCCGCATCAGCCTGGGAGTGCGGATCGGCGACGATGCCCTGATCGAGGCCGGCAGCGTCGTGGCGCCTTTTTCGGTCATCGGGCCCGGCGAGGTCTGGGGCGGCAATCCGGCCGTATTCCTTCGTCATCGGGTCGATCCGAAGGAGCGGCAAACAGGATCGTCACAGCCCGCCGCCGCGCCGGCCGGGAAAGGCCCGCCGCCGTCGGCCGACCTGCGCGAGGCCGTCCGCCGCGTCCTCGCCGATACCCTGGGCCTGCCGGTGGAAAGCGTGGACGAAAACCTCTCCTCGGAAGGCTGCGCCAGATGGGACTCGCTGGGACAGATGGCGATTGGGGCGGCCCTGTACGGCCGGTTCGGCCTGCGGCTTGGCGCCGAGGCGCTTTTTCAGTGCCGGTCGTTCGCCCAGGTGTTGCGGGCCGTGAGCGAGCACACCGCCGGCCCCACCGGTGTTGCCGTGGAGCCGCTGCCCGCCGATCCCGAGTTGCTGCCCTTGCTGGATCGCCAGCAGGCGACGCAGGCATTGGCGGCGCGGCCGCCGGACGCAGGCCCGGCCCTTTGCGGGGAGGAATTGTCGGTGGTGATCGCCGCCACCTTCACGGCCGAGCCGCTGGCCCCGGCCTTGCACCAGTGGAGCCGGGCCTTCGGCGTGCGCGTGCGGGTGGAGTTTGCCGGGTTCAACCAGGTCGAGCTGACGCTCCTGGCCGCGGACAGCCCGTTTCACCGCAACCCGGCCGGACTGAACGTCGTGCTGGCCCGCCCGGAGGACCTGCTGGGGGCACCCGGAGCGGCGGAGGGCCTTCTGGAGGCCGTGGCCCGGTTTGCGAAGGACGCGGCCGGAACGCTCGTCGTCGGTACTTTGCCGCCGCCGGTTTCCCGCGTCATCGCCGTGGATCGCGAGGCCGCGGAGGATCTGCGCGTCGCGTGGCGACGGCGGTTGACGGAGCTGGGCGTGGAGCAACTGGATTTCGCGGAAATCGTCGAAGAGGTGGGCACCGGGGCGGCGGGCCAGGCCGATCTGGAAACGGCGGCCCGCGCCCCCTACAGCCCCCGCATCTACCAGGAGCTGGGGATTGCCTTGGCCCGCCTGGCGCGGCGGTGCAGGGTGCCGCCCGCCAAGGTCCTCGCCGTGGACGCCGACGGCGTGCTGTGGGGCGGCGTGCTCGCCGAGGACGGCCTGGAGGGCATCCAGCTCGGGCCGGACCATCCGGGCCGCAGTTACCAGTTGTTCCAGCGGCAGCTCCTGCGACTGAAAGACCGCGGCGCCTTGTTGACCCTGGTAAGTCGCAATGCCGAGGAAGACGTGTGGAAGGCGTTCGACCAGCATCCGGGAATGCTGTTGCGCCGGCAGGACATCACGGCCTTCCGCATCAACTGGCACCCGAAATCGCAAAACCTCAAGGAGCTGGCCCGGGAACTCAACCTCGGCCTGGATGCCTTCGTCTTCCTGGACGACGATCCCGGCAACCGGCTGGAGGTTGAGGCCAACGCGCGGGCGGTTCACGTCGTGCCGCTGCCGGCCGATCCGGCGCTCTACGGACCGACGCTCGCGCGGCTGTGGTGCCTCGACGCTTCCGCGACGACAGACGAGGACCGGACGCGGACCCTTTTGATGCGCCAGGAGCAAGAGCGCAGCCGGGCCCGCGAGTCCACCCCTTGCCTGACGGCGTATCTCGAATCGCTGGAACTGACGGCCTGGATGCGAGCGGCGGGCGAGGCCGACCTGCCGCGGATCGCCCAGTTGACGCAGAAGACCAACCAGTTCAACCTCTCGTTGCGCCGGCGGACCGTGGCCGACCTGAGAACGCTCGGGCCGGACACGGCCGTCTACGCCGTCGGGGCCGCGGACCGGTTCGGAGAATACGGCCTCATCGGCGCGTGCATCCTCTCTCACAACTGCGGGAGCCCGGAGTGCGTTGAACTGGAAACCTTGCTCATCAGTTGCCGGGCCCTGGGAAGGGGCATCGAGGACGCCGTCCTGCACGAATTGTTGTTACAGGTCCGCTCCCGAGGCAAGCGGCTGCTGGCGCGGTACGTTCCCGGTCCACGCAACGGGCCGGTCAAGGCTTTTCTGCAACGGTGCGGGTTCGAGGAGGGGCAAGACGATTGCTGGAGCATCGACGCCTCTCGCGGGGCGCCCTTGCCCGGCCATGTGGCCTGGCAGGGCCCGAACCAAAGAGGACACGGCAACGAGGCCCATTGCCGGGCCGCATAGTAGTGGTCTGTCGAAGTTGAGTTTACGGGTGCCACGGTTGGCTTGTCCAACCGTGTTTCCGGCACTGCTGGGCAAGCCAGCAGTGGCACCCAACTCGTAAAGTCGAGATGGACAGACCACTAGGGCTTGGCCTCGATACCCCAGGTTGTGCCCCCTTCTTGTGCCCGGGGTAGTTCTGCATTACTCGGGTCTGATGTAGAATAACCGCCAGCGGGCGGAAAGGCTGCGCGGTCCCCGCCTGCGAGGATTGTACGGTGTTCCTGGGCCACCCTGGCGGCTCGTCAACGAGCGGCCGGCAAGGCCGCGACCACTTGAAAGGCAACCGCCATGAATCGCGGAAGACTCTCTCTCGCGTTGGCAGCGTTTACCGTGTGGGCAGGTGGCTGCCTCGCTTGGGGCGACGAGGATCTCAAGGCCCCGCCCGTCGTCTACCTGGGAAGATCGTCCGCATTTTCCCTCTCCGCCGGAGAGGCCGAGGTGTGCGGGCGAGTGCTGACGGAGATGGCGCGGCAGTCGTTTCTCGTGGCTGCCCGGGATGAGCTTGGCCTGCGCACGCGCGACGCCTGGCTGGGCGATGCGATGCCCGGCAGCGGCGACAACGCCTCGTTCGAAGTGCTCATGACGGGAGGCCCGCAGAACATGTTGGAGGTCCGCCGGGGTTTCTCGTCGCCTCAGAAGACGCTGCTCCGCCACGACCTGAAGGTCGGCACGACGCGCCTGGACGCCCCCGGACGGGAACCCGTCTTCGGCGTGGATTACCGCGCGGTTCTTGTGAAAACAGAGAACCTGTCTCGCAGCGACTACGTCGACGCCATCCGGAAGGTCGGGTTCCAGGGAAAACCCAACGTGCGAAAGGAATCGGCGGACATTCCCCGGGAGATCCAACAGAGCCTGGACGAGATGAACTTCCTCTCGCAATTCTCCGCCGTCCGGCAACTGCACGCGCTGATTCGCGCCGACGGCGAGTCGCCGGAGCGGCTCGGGGCGCTGGTGCGCGGCTACGCGCACCTCGGCCTGCTCACGGAATTCCACTGGCATCCCGCGCACAAGGCATTCACGGCTCGCTCGTTGGTCTACGCGCAGCGGATGGTGGCGACGGGCAAAGAGCCGCGGTTTGCAGGCTGGCACCGCGCGTATGCCCTCGCCCTGGCGGGGCTGCACAAGCTGGCGCTAGATGATCTGGCGGCCGCCGGGCAGGGGAAGGCCGCCAAGGACGGCAGCCCGCACCCCGACTGGGTCGACCTGATCGACGCCTACTGCCGCTACGACTACGAGCGGCTGAAGGCCGCGGCCCTGGAAGGACCGGGGAAAGAGCCGGCCACGGTGCTCTGGTTTGACAGCATCCGGCTTTCCCATTGTTCGGCGGCGACGATTCGGGCAGCCATCGCGACCGTCGGCAAGATTCCGGAGTGCTACCCGGCCTACGATTGCCTCTGCCAATTGGGCGGAGTGAGCGTCGGTCATGGCGCGACCGGCGCGCCGCTGGCCGTGGCGGGAAGGACGATCTATCCGCGCGTGGCGGCGATGCCGGGGCTGCCCGAGGCGGCGGGCAAGATCACCCACGCCCGCCAAGACCGTCGCGACGGCGATCAGGAGGGACCGCCCGTCGAGGAGTTCTCCGACCGCGCGAAGCTCATGCGCGCGCTTTTGGAGAGCGACGGGCCGTTGCCGGCGACAAAGGCCGCGCCGCCGGCCCGTACCGTTGAGAAGCCGGCCGCACCGGCCGGATCGCTCGACGCCGCGACCGACTGCGGCGAGCCTTCCTGGGTCTCCTTGGGACGCCTCATCAGCAATCTGTCGTTCGTGCATGCCTGGCGACGGGTAGAGTTCGAGGACCATTCGCTGGGAGTATCGGCGGATGACTTCCGCAAGGCCGCCGCGGGGCTGATCGAAGCGCATCCCTGCCGCCTCTTCCTCGGCACCTATGGCATCGTCCACAATCAGGCCGCCGTGAAAGAGGCATGGAACCAGTTTACGTTGCCGAACCTGGACGACCTGGAATACCAGGCAAACCCGATGTGGCGGGAATACCTGTCGCACCATCCCGGCACTGCGGGCATACCGGGGACGATCTATACCCAGACCGACGTCACGCCCCGGGATTTCGCCGTGATGACCCTCCAGCGGCTGGAGCCCGCCTACGACCGGTGGAGCGCCCTTCTGCTGGCTGCGAGCCCGTTTTCACCCGAGGCGCGGGCCGTTGCGATCGAGTTCTGCGGCGACCACTATGCGGCGCGCTTCGCGGAGTGGGAGAAGACGGCCGCCCAACACCCTGCCGTGACGATGGCTTTCGCCCGCCGCGCCAAAGCCGCCGCCCGTTGGGAGGAAGCCGAGAAGCGCCTGAAGAGCCTGGCCGACGAAGGCGACATGGATGCCCTCTGGCAGTTGGCCAACATCTATGAACTGCGGGGAAAGATGGATCTCTGGGTCGCCACGCTGGAGCAGTCCCTGCAGGCGCCGGACTTCGGCCTGTCGCACGCCGGCGACGCGACTGGAAAGCGGCAGAGGCCATCTACCGAGCCATCGGCGAGTGCTACTCCGTGAGCGTGCTGGATTGGTACCTGTTCTGCCGCCGCACCGGCCAAGGGGACCTCCCCGCTGCCCGCCGCGCCGTCGCGGAGTATGCCGGCAATCGAACCCTTGCCACGCCGAACGCCCCTGCCTATTATCTGCTGGAGAAGGATCTGGTCCGAACGCAGGCGGTCTTGAAACACCACGCCCACACCGGGCATCCGGCGGTTGATCTGCACTTGGCCATCGTTGCCGATCAGGTGCACGACAACCGGGGACGCGACCAGGCGCTGGCCCGCGTCAAGAGCAACGCGGCGAGTTACAAGTGGCCCGGCGGGCGAGAGAACTACGCGCCCCTGGCCGCGCTGGCCGGGCTCATCGCCGACGATCTGGCCAAAGGGGGAAAGGGCGCCATCGACCTGGCCGCTGCCGAACGGCTCAATCCCCCGCAGCCTTTCGAGGCCGGCGCCGCGTGTGACTCGGAAATCCGGGTGGCGATAACCTTCCCTTACCTGCTCGGCCGCTATCTCGACCTGCACGGCAAGCCCGAGTTGGCGGTGCGCTGTTGGAAGCAATGCCTGGCCCAGACGCAGTTCATCGCGGAACCCTATCGCACGCTGGCGGCGGCCGAGCTGCTTTCCCGGAAAATCCGGCTCGAACCCGACGAATCGCGTCCCGAGGAACCCGCAGGAAAACCGAAGTCCCCGCAATGAACACTCGATTCGATCAATATCGCAATCGTCGGCCGGTCGCCGAGGGGTTCCCGCGCCCATGACAACGGCAAGAACCCCACGAACGATCACTACAGGAGTTTCTGGCATGTACCGAAAAAGAACGCCCGATGCCGGCGGATTCACCCTCGTCGAGTTACTCGTGGTCATCGCGATCATCGCGATCTTGATCGCCCTGGTGTTGCCCGCCATCTCCTCGGTGCGGGAGTCGGGCCGGCGGGCCCAGTGCCTCAACAACACCAAGCAGGTCGGGTTGGCGATCCTGGGCTTCGAGGAGGCGCACGGCTACCTGCCGCCGGGCCTGAAGAACCTCATCAATGATTGGAACATGGACGGCAGCCTCGGCGCCGATGCCCGGCTCGGCTGGTTCCCCTTCCTCCTGCCCCACGTCGGCGAAGACGTGCTGTACGAACAGTGGCAGCAGGAGCAGATCGCGGGGGTCTCGTCGCCCAATTTTTCGAAACGCTTCCAGCGGGTGCCCATCTTCTCGTGCCCCTCGGATACAAACCGGGGCCTCGTGGACGCGGAACACGGTTTCCACGGCAACTACCTCCTCTGCGGCGGATCGAAGCCCTGGGG
>JBEKCP010000139.1:0-10589 GCA_050014815.1 Thermoguttaceae bacterium
GCGTATCCCGAGCCGGTGCCCGACGGCTGCGTGGGGTGCATGATCTGCGTCGCGCAGTGTCCGTTCGGCGCCGTTGAAGTCGTGGATGTCTCCCCGGCCTCCTGAGCGACCACGGTGGCTCAGAGCGTGTTCGGAAAGGTCTCCCCTCTCCCTTCGGGAGAGGGGCAGGGGGTGAGGGCGTTGCGGATCGACACACGCAGTGGTTGGTTTCCGCTCACAAATGGCCCTCACCCTAACCCTCTCCCGGAGGGAGAGGGGACTACGCATGCCGGCTTTCCAAACACACTCTTACAACCGTTGCACCATGAGCTGCCAATTGGCCACCAGGATGACCAGGACGCCCAAGATCCAGGGCGGCATTTTCTCGGGCGGGGGCACGAAGAACAGCCTGCGGCAGTGCGGGCAGTAGTTCAGGCCCTCCACGTTCCTGTCTTGGCGGACCACCTCAGAACAGTTGGGGCAAATAAGAGCCATTGTCATACTCCTTCCATGGCGGGTCGAAAAGCCGCTTGAGACGAGCCTCCGTACAACTCTAGCATATTCGCAGATGAAGATTCCCTTCACGCCGGTGATTTACGAGCACGCGGCCCGATTCGTGGGCCGCACTCCATGGGAGGTCTCCCGCGATCCGGACCTCTTGTTCGCCGCCCACGCCGCGGCGTACCGGCATTATCGCCACCAGGTGATCGCGGTGGCCATCGACATTTACAACCTCGAGGCCGAGGCCTACGGGGCCAAGGTGGCGGCGTCCACCCCGGACGCCATCCCGGCCATCCACCAGCCGCTCCTCTCGTCGCTTGAGGAAGGGATCCGCCTCCGGCCCTTCGACGCCCGGCGGGACGGCCGCATCGCCATGGTGCTCTCGGTCGGCCGGCGGCTCGCGCGGGAGTTCCCGGAGGCCGACGTCCGGCTGCCGGTCGGCGGCCCCTTCTCAATCGCATTCAACCTTTTCGGCATCAACAATCTGTGCCTCGACGCCGCGCTCCATCCCGCCGAGCTCGGGAAGATGCTCCTCCGGCTGGCGGAGAACCAGGCGGTGCTCTGCCGGGCGGTGGCCGCGGCGGGCCTCGACGTGGCCTTCTTCGAGTCGGCCGCGGCGCCGCCCATCCTTTCGCCCCGGCAGTTCCGCGAGATCGAGATCCCCGCCCTCAGGCGGGTCCTCCAAATCGCCTCCGAGTGCGCCGGCCACCCGGTGCCCTGCATCATGGGCGGCAACACCTATCCGGTCATCGACGACATCCTCTCGACGGGCACCGATTACCTGGTCTGCAACGTGGAGACCGATCAGGCGGCTTTTGTCGAGCGCGTCTCGCGAAGCCGCCCGGGAGTGAAGATTCGCGTCAACCTCGATCCGGGCGTCGTGGCCTGCCACGATCCGCCGCGAATCTATCGCGCCATCGATCGCGTGCTGGAGATCGCCGGCGGCCGCACGAACTGTGTGATGGGCACCGGCGCCCTGCCGCTGGAAACGCCCCCCGACAACATCCGCCTGATTCGCGACTACCTGGCCGACTGACCGGCAAGTTATGGTATCATGCGCCCTGAAGCTGCCGTAAGTCCTTGCCCTGCAAAGTAGCCGAGGCGGGACTCGAACGTCCCCGAGGAAATACGGTGAAAACGCAGATTTCCCAACATGGCGGTGCAAAATCCGGTGCAGTCGATGCACAGGAGGCGGTGCAGGATGCCGATCTGGCCGCGGTAATCCGGGCGTGGTCCACCCTGTCTGCAGCCACCCGACGGGACGTCCTGGCGGTCGTCAGGGACGCAAACCCATCCCAAGTCGATCCCCCCGGAATCCAGTAACAGGGCGGGACCCTGTCAACCGAGGGGGAGAAGGCGAGCGACGACGATTCGGGTGCGGCGTTCGATCGTTCGGCATCGAATGCCGAACGCCCGCGGGATTCTCTTCTCTTCGCAAACCTCTTGCCTCAGTAGCCTTTGCGTGCGATTCACGCACTGCTCGGTACGTTCAGCCCTCGATCCTGGCGAACGCTGGGCCATTTGTAGGGCCGCGCTGTGCGGCTTGACATCGTGCTGGGCGTGTTGCCCGGCCGGCCGTGTCGGGGGCCCTATTGGAGTTTTTATTTACATGGCAAAGCTTCTGGATCCGGCTGTATGTCACGAACCGCCTGTCCGCGACGCAAGGCTATTGGCCGACGTGGCCTCGACCGAGGGCGACGACGGTAATGAGCCCGCCTTGGACGCTGAAAACCACGGCGCCCTGCACCAAGGTGTAAGGCGTTGTAACGGGTTTCGCCTAGAAAGGGCGAAGAGATTTACTTGGCGAGTGGAACGGGGTGCCGCGTCGAACTACCGCGGGCTTGGGCAGTGCCTCGCTCACGCCCGCGAGGACCTGTACCTAAACCACGCCGATGGCCCCGGGCTGATTCAGGTCCTGCCGGATGGCAAGTCCCTCCTGGTCACCAAGGGGCCCGAGCTTGCCCCAATTATCGTGGATCGGGTCAAGATGCGCGTCATCAAAGAGGGCAAGCTCGTGAGCGAACTGCCCACCGCGGCCCACCTGAGCGCCATGCTTCGTTCCCAGGCGTTCCTCGAACAGTTCTGGCCCCTGGATGAAGTCGCCACCCAGCCGTTCTATCTCGACGATTTCTCGCTGGCGAAGCCGGGCTATACGGACGGCGGTCCCGGACAGCGGGTGCTCTACGTTGGGCCGGAGCCTGAGATTGCCAACTCGACGGCAACGATCGAGGAATTCCTCAATATGATGGATTTTGCCTCTAACGCCGACCGCACGAACGCGGTTGGCGCAGCCCTTACAGTCCTGTTGCGTTACCGTTGGCCCGGCCAAAAGGCGTTGGTTGACATAACCGGCACAAAGAGCCACTCGGGCAAGGGCACGGTCACCGACTTCATCCGGGGTCGCGTTGCGAAGGCCGACATTCTCTATGAGCCGAACGATTGGCCGATACGAATTGACCTCCAGCGCCAGATCCTCCTGAATCCTGACATCGGCGTGATCGTCTTCGATAACGTCCGTACCGACAGTGCGGGCAGCAGAGCCAAGTTCATTCGCTCGGGGTTCATCGAGAGCTTCGTGACTACCCCTGAGATCACGCTTGCCTCGCCAGGTGCCGGACCGGCAATCCGCCTCGAAAACCGGTTCGTCGTCACCATAAATTCGAACGAGGGGAGGCTCAGTCCCGACCTGCTGAATCGCGCGCTTTGCATCCATCTCGCCCCCAAGGGCAGTGTGGTGGACCGGGCGTGTCCGTGCAATCCGAAGCTCGAATTTTTGCCCCAGCACCAGGGGCGGATCGAGGCGGAGCTTCACGGAATGATCGCAAGATGGCGGGCCGCCGGGTGCCCGCTGGACGAAGACGTCAAGCACTCGATGACGCTCTGGGCCAGGGTGATTGGCGGGATTCTCAGGTTCGCTGGCTTCGCCGACTTCCTGACGAACTGCGACACTCGCAAGTCCGCCGACGACCCGATCCGCGAGGCCCTGGCGATCCTGGGTGCGGCCAGGCCCAACAGGGAACTGCGGCCGCGTGACTGGGCCCGGCTCTCGGTTATGCAGGGCCTGGCCAAGACGCTCCTTCCGCCGAACGAGCGGGAGACGGCCAAGGGCCGGGAACGGAGCATCGGCGTCGTGCTGAAGCGGCACCTCGACGAGACCTTCACCATCCAGACCGAAACCAAGGTCTTGCGGCTGCGGCTGGAAGGCGGCTGCAAGCGGTGGGTGCAGGGCAAGAATGCCCACGTCCGCTACGTTTTCACGTGCTTGGAGGTCACCGATGTTCCGACGCATGACGAGGTCGCGCTCCCTGCGGTGGAATTGATTGAGGGACGTGGAGCGCAAACTGATTGATTCCCTCCGCCCGTGCGACGACGGCCGGGCGGGGCCCTTTCGGAGCTCGAAACCAAGGACACAGTTATCACCACCCGGTTGAACTAGCGAGACTTACGTGGAATCCGGAAATGAACACCTATAGTGCCTATTATGACCCCAGCGGCCGCCAGGGACTCGACTACTGGGGTTCCCTCAAGTCCCGAGAGAAAGACGTCTATGTCTAAAGTCCGTTGTGCTCCAGCCCACGCACCCCAACGCGGCCAACGCCCGGGGCAGCCGAAGAACGGCGGCGGGCTGTCGGAGGCCCAGGAGCAGAGTCTCCTGGAAGAATGCGAGGCCACGATCGAGACGAACCTCAAGGGGTTCTATGATGTCGGCGTGGCATTGAAGAGGATCAGGGACCAGCGCCTCTATAGGGTCGCAGGCCACAAGACCTTCGAGGCATACTGCCAGGCGCGTTGGGACTTCGGCCGCGTTCGTGCGCATCAACTGATCGACGCAGCCGAAGTCTTGGAAAATGTTAACAATTGTGAACAAATCACCCTCCCGCCCCCGGCTAACGAGGGCCAGGCGAGGGAACTGGCCAAGTTGGAACCCGAGCAGCAGGTCGAGGTCTGGAAAAAGGTCGTTGACAGAGCTCCGGACGGCAACATCACCGCCAAGCTCGTTGCCGAAGAGGTGGCGAAGGCTGCCCCCCAGCACGACTCCGAATCGGTCTTCAACCAGACCAACGAGAACATCGACTGGGCCAAGTGGAGCTGGAACCCCGTGACCGGCTGCAAGGGCGGCTGCCCGTATTGCTACGCCAAGCGAATCGCCGAACGGTTCACGGACAAGTACCCCGGGGGGTTCGAGCCGTGCTTTTACGAGGAACGGCTCGGCGCACCGCAAAACACGAAGATTCCGAAGGGGCGCGAACGGGAGCCCGGAATCCGCAACGTGTTCGTCTGCTCCATGGCGGACCTGTTCGGCGAATGGGTGCCGCAGGAGTGGATCGACGCCGTGCTGCAGGCAGTGACGGAAAACCCCCAATGGAACTTCCTGTTCCTCACGAAAAACCCATCGAGGCTGGTGGGGATCGACTGGCCGCCGAATGCCTGGGTGGGCACTACGGTCGACCGGCAGGCCCGCGTAGAACCGGCCATCGAGGCATTCCGGCAGATCGACGCGCCCGTGCAGTTCCTCTCGTGCGAGCCGCTACTGGAGGATCTGACGTTCCCGACCCTGGAGTGCTTTGACATGGTGATCATCGGCGCGCAGACCGGCCACGGTGCCGAGCCCGCGTTGCAACCGGACCCCCAATGGGTGCGGTCCCTGATGAACCAGGCGTGGGCGGCCGGCAAGAAGGTCTACATCAAGCCGAACCTCCGGGCGGCCGTACGCGAATACCCGGATACGGCCCTTGAATCTGCGGCCGTACGCGAACACCCGGACGAAACCGATGAAACCCCTGAATCTGCGATTGAAGTCATTGTGAATGACCCCACCGAGGGGCTCGCTCTCGTCGAGGACATCGAACCGTCGGATGACACCTCTGGAGCGGAGGCGACGGAATGGAGGGGTGGAAATTACTGACCAGGGCACGGTCCGCCGGCCTGACCGTTGAAGTCCAAGGGGACGAACTGGTTGTCAGGGGGCCGATGCGGGCAGCGGCCATCGCCAAGGAACTGCTCCGGCACAAGGCCGCTGTCATGGCGGTGTTGTCACCAGTTCCGTCGTCGTTGCCACCAGGGCCCGCACAACCTAGCCCGCTCGCAAAGTACACCCGGGCCAATCTTGCCCGGGTAACCGCGAAAGGCAATCCCTACGACGTGGCGCAGACCCACGGCATGTGGTTCTTCCAGTTGGCGGGACACCCCGAGGCGGGCTGGACCAATTGCAGCGGAGGCTTCGTGGAGCTGATCGAGGAGCAATTGGGACCGGAAGGTAGGTGTCAAAAAGAGGCTTGACGGTCCTGCTGGTCGATCAGTTCAGCCCGGACTTCAACGTTTGCGACGGCCCGTGAGGCCACCGAACCAATGACGAATGCAACATCGGCCGTGGGGCGAGACCGAGGTGGTTCTGCAACCAGCCCCAATAGAAGGAGAGATTGTTTTATGGCAGTTATTCAGCCAATGCGAATCACGTGTACGGGTTGCGGGGCGTGTTGCATGATGGGAGGGCCACCCGGATATGGCACCATTCTACATCGAAAAGCAAGGTGGCCGGTCCAAAAGGACGTTGCTCGTACCAAGGCGATGCCAGCAGAGGCGAGGGAACTGATAATCCAGTTCTGGCAAGCGGTGGATCGCGGCGAAGCCGACGAGGACGGACCTTGCTGTTGGCTCGACCGGGAAACCCGCCAGTGCCGCTGGTACGAATTTCGCCCATCAGTCTGCAGGCAGTTTCGGGTGGGCAGCAAGTATTGTCTCTGCTGCCGGGCAGAGACCCCAGGTAGCCAGCTCGAAGCGGCTGCCGAATGATCCTAGTCGCGACGACGGAGCACTTGGGGAGCTGGTAGCGGCTAGGTCGCGAAGAGGTTGGCGACCGCCCTGTGGACGTTCCTATGACGTCAAGGACTTCCGAACACCTCCCAAACCCCCAAATGGGAGCCGAGTTGGTTTAATATTAAACCAACTCCGTTAATCTGGAGAATTTAGCAGCTTCAAATGAGGACAACGAAAGCCATAGTGCCACTCACAAGCGAGTCCTCCAAGTACCCGAGACGAACCAGGCTCCTGGCCTGGCCTCTGCGGCCCGGGTGGAAGAGACCCTCAGCTATGCGGACCTGGTCCATCGCCTGACCAATCTTGGCCGGCTGGTCGTGCTGCCGGACGAGTGAGCCGCTTGACAGGCCGAGAACATGAACGAGAATCAGACATGTTGGGCTACGGCCGTGGGGTCCGGGTGGCCACGACAAGGCTACGGACTCCGTGAACGGTTATGTCCTTTTCTTGCGCATCCGGGAGGAAGGACCAATGTTGAAATGTGTTCTGAAATTACTGTTCCTCTTCGGCGGCATGCTGATTTCGTCGTCATGTCTCCGGGCGGACGGGGCAAAGGTGGGAATGCCCATCCGTTATTCATTGCCTGGCGGCGGACTATTGCCGAAGACCTACCGGGTGACGCTGGCCATTGTCGACCCGAAGAATCCGGATTGGATCGTCAGCCAGTTCCTCGCCGGAGAGCCGCGGACGGTCACCCGCGAGAACGCTGGCCAATTCACCGATTACTGGGATGGCCTGGATGATAATTTCATGCCAGTGCCGCCGGGCGTGTACGGGCTGAAAGGCATCTTCATGCCGGCGGACAAATGGCAGGTAGACGGTGAGTATCACTCGATTGTTCCGCAGTTTGTCACCGGAATTTCCCCCTGGGTACCCCGGCCCGAGCAGTGGAAAGACCCTGCGCGGCTCTACGCGGCTGACCCGGCGAGCGGTCCCTCGCATATTATGGATGTCGACGTGGGAACGAATAGCGTCGCCGTATTCTACTACGGTTACTTGGAAATCATCGCGAATAACGTCCAGGTCGATCTGAAGAAGCCGATCGGCTATGAACAACTTCTGCGCACGTATGATTCCGGCGGGGCTGGGGGCGGCCCATGCACCTGTACGGACGGTGAATCGATTTGGGGCTTCAGCACCGATGGTGGGCTGAAATTCATCTATCGTGCCGATGGAAAACCGTTCGGCGACGGCGCCGGCGCGAACCGCCGGAATGTGACCCTGGCCAAAGGTTGGGTGAAGTCGCTGGCGGCCTATCGGGATCGGGCGGCTGGCAAATCGTATGTCTACGTGGCGGAAGGCGGCAGGATCATCGCCGCGAAACGGGGATGGCCGGATTATTACGAGAGCGACACGGAGTTCATCGATAGAATTGTCGTCTTGGCCGGTGAAAGTGGACGAAAACTGGCGGAATTGCCGGTACGCCGTCCCCGCAGCGTGGTAGCGCGCTATGGGACGCTCTATGTTCTGCATCAGAACGATGCAGGGGCATACCTGGTCAGTACCGCAGCATTGGCGGCCGGCGTGCCGCAAGGTACGCTGCATCCGCTGTTTACCGTGGCAGCAGCCATTACGCCGTTCGACCTGGAGCAAGACAGCCATGGGCGCTTTTACCTGAGTGATCCCGGCGCGAACAAGGTCTATCAACTGGATCGCGAGGGGAGGATTCTACGCACGTTCGGCCGCCTTAATGTCCAGAAGCCCGGTAGCTATGATCCCGAAACGTTTATGTCTCCGGGCAAGCTGGCCACCTGGCGGGACCCCGACGGCAACGATCGCCTGTTGGTTGTCGATCAGGCCGGGCCAACGAATACCAGCGAGTGGAGCGCCGAAGGCAGGTTGTTGCGACAGTTCATCGGGCTGCAGACGAACTGCAATAACTATGGCTATACGATCGATCGGGAGCATCCCGAAGACCTGTATATTATCGGCGCGCAAGGCTGGCTGACGCGATTCAGAATGGATTACGCCGGGGCGACGTGGAAGGTGGACGCGGTGTGGCCGGATATCGGAACGGAACCTTTGTTCCCGCAGTGCGCCTTTCCGCGAATCGTGAATTGGAACGGCCAGAAGTATCTGTGTTGCAGTTCGAGTACCCGCACGTGCTCCGTCTACCGCCTGGACGGCGACCGCTGGCTGCTCTCCGCGGGTATCCTTCGGAAGACCGTGAACAATCGATCGCAATGGTTCTCTTGGCATGATGCCAACGGCGACGGCAAGGTGCAGGAGGAGGAGTATCGGGATAGCCCCATGCAGCTACCGGGCTTTGTGCTGAAGTATTTTGGGGAGCAATGGCTGGATGATCTGTCGCTCATGGCCATCAACCAGAATGGCCGCGATATCTGGCGACTGATTCCTACGGGCTTCGATGAACACCAGAATCCGATCTTTACCAGATGGGAAAAGGTCATCACGGATCCGATCTTCCAGGCCCGCTCCCAGAATACCGCCGATGCTATCCATGGCGGCAACGAGTTGGATGACCGATTCAGCAGCGACTGGGCCATGGCGAGAGGGTCCGTTAGGGACGGGTTCTACGTCACTGCTCGGGGCGGCCAGATGTTCAGCGCCAACATGAGCGGGCAGGATAAGATTTCACGGTACGTTCCCGATGGCAAAGGTGGATATGCGATGAAGTGGCGCACCGGCCGCCAGGCCCTGAATGGGAGGGCGAAGCAAGGTGAAATCGTCGGCTCCATCTTTATCGAGCCCCCCATCAATGGCCTGTTGAGCGTCATCGATAATTCACGCAGCGGGGTGTTGTTGTATACCGAAGACGGCCTGTATGTGGAGACCCTTTTTCCGCAGCGACCCGCCTCGGAGGTCGGCATCTTCGCGCTGCCCGGTGAATTCTTCCAAGGCGTCGTCTATCCGAATCGGAATGACGGCAGCATCTATATCGGCGTGGGCAAAGCAACCCCGCTGATTTTCAAAGCGGAGGGGTGGTCGCTGACGCGGAATCCGGTCCAACGGTTGACGACCCTGCCGAAGACCGTAATGATTGCCGCCAGCCAGATCGCCGACCCGCCGGAAATCGCCTTGACGATGCGAGGGAATGCCGGCGTCCAGAAGATCGTTCGCTTCGCGCCGGCAACCGGCGGGGCCGTGCTCGATGGCTCTATGGCCGGGTGGGAGTCCTGCGAGCCGGTGCAATTCCAGGCCGATGATAGGCAGACGGTCGAAGTGCGTACGATCTATGATCCGGAAAACCTGTATTTACGCTGGCACGCACGGTTGTCTAACACATTCGATCCCAAACCCCTGCTGCCGGTTGAGCGTATTTTCTCGCATGGCCGCCTGGCGGACACACTGAGTTTTTATATCCAGGGCGATTTGAACGCAAAACCAACTGGACCTGTCGATGGCCGGCCTGGCGATGTGCGCATCGTTCTTGGCATCTTCAAGGATGTCGATACGCTTCGTCCGGTGGCATTGGGGATGTATCCTGCCTGGCAGGGGGTAGGGAAGCCCATGCCACAGAGCTATCAGTCGCCAACCGGCAAAGTGGAATTTGCGCATGTAGGCCCTCTGGTCAATGCGAAGCTGAATTTCGTGATGGATGAGGATCGCAAAGGCTTTGTACTGGTTGCCGGGATCCCTCGCAGCGCCATTCCCGGTCTGCCACGGTTATCGGGTGACGTGCGCACAATGGTGAATTTTGAAGCCACCTTTGCCGGCCACAACAAGTTCTGGTGGGCCAACAGTGATGGCTCGGCAAACTCCGAAACGTACGACGAACCGTCCGAGGCACGGCTCTATCCGGGTAGCTGGGCGCCAGCGCAGTTTCAGGACCTCGCTCATGCCCTGGTTCTGCGCAACTGGCTCATCTGCGGCCCCTTTGGCGGGCCGGGGGCTGAAAAATTCACCCCCGACCTGTCGGACCAGCCTCTCCCCGGCACCAAGAAGGGCGCCAAGCAGGCAGGGCGCGAGTTCTGCGAGGCGGCCAGCTATCCGCCGGATGACAAGAAGGTAGATTTGCGGGCTGTCTACCGGGGGGAACTGGTCGGTGGCTACTGGCAGGATCCCGGCCAGGTGCGATGGCGCTCAGCGAAGACGGCGGACCTGGATACCCGTGTTATTTGTGGTCCAGCAGCCCAGGTTTGGTACGGGGCTAGCTGGATCCTTGCGCCGGCCGAGACGACGGTGAAGTTCCAATTCCAGGGCCATCCGCAAACTTATTACCGCTGGTTTCTCAACAGTGAAAAGGTGCTGGACGGACAAATAGGCATTACCGGCGAACCGGGAGTTGTCGAGAAGACGGTAACCCTTCGTCACGGTTGGAATCAAGTGTT
>JBEKCP010000140.1:0-10579 GCA_050014815.1 Thermoguttaceae bacterium
TGGCGTAATGTCCCGATCCACTTTGTTTGCCCCCGAAGACATGGCACTCGAATTGCAACGAGACGGATACCCGCGTCGCAACTGGTGGGACGTTGCCGAATTGCTCTCCCGCCAGACATTTCAGGTCCAGCGTGTCAATTGCTGCGGGACCGCATTCCTCGTGTCACAAGGAATTGAAGAAGGCTCGTCGCTTCGTCACTACTGCTTCGCAACCGCTTGGCATGTCATCCATGACATCCTTGACGATGAGCGATTCACTCTATGGCGTTCCTTCGACAGAACAGCGATTTGTGGGGAAACAGACCGAATTGCGACCGCACGTCTTGGGCCACCCTTATTTGACTTGGGCTTCCTATTTCTCCGCACAACGGATAAGCTACTCCCTCTTGAGGACATGTTGCCAGTGCGTGGCCTGAAAACGTTTCCCTCGCTGGGGGAGAACCTCGGCTGGTATGGTTATCCAGGAAGTCTCGGGCAGGAACCCATGTTCTGCCGGGGGACGCTGGCATGCTTTAAGAGCAATCCCCATTGTTACCTCATCAATGGCGTGGCGTATCCAGGGATGAGCGGGGCACCGGTTGCAGATCAATACGGTTGGGTGGTCGGTGTCGTATCACAATGGTGGGAGGACGGGACCCTACCGCAGATTCCAGGGATGCTGCAAGCGGCGCCAAGCGCCATGATTCGGCATGTGCCGGAAGATCGAATGCTCGCACGGGTGGTCGATACGCGGCCCGAACAGGTTCCCGGAGAGGAGTCGGATGGAGGCGCGAGTATGCCTTTCACGCCGCCTAACTCGTAGCATTCGATTTGCGTTTAGGTGGCCGACTGGCGGTGCTCGACGAAGCATTGTCCTGTGACTGCGCCCAATCCTCCAGGCCGCAACGCGTTTCGCTCAGCCGAGCAGCAGTGAAACCATTGTGATGGCCTGTTGCACGATGTCGCTCGGCGCCTGGCCGATCCGCCTGACGTTTCGGGCACGCCAGTCCAGGCTCTTGACCTGATCCGCCAGGATCACCCCGGCAAGCTTCAGGCCGGCAGGTAGCGCGGCTTCGAACGGATAGCCTTTGGACTGACTGGTAATGGGGCAGAAGAGCGCCAAACCGGTCCTCTCGTTGTACGCCTTCGGCGACAGCACGATCGCCGGTCGGTGTCCCGCTTGCTCGTGGCCGGCCTGCGGGTCGAAGTCGAGCCAAACGAAATCGCCCCGGTCGGGGACGTAGCGCCGGGGCATTACCAGACCTCCCGCCCAACCGGCCGCCCGAAGGATATTTCCCCGTGCAAGTTCTCGGGGGTAATTCGGCTCAAGAGCTCGCCCAGGCTCAACGGCTTATCTCGAACGGGCTCGATGACCAGGCGGCCCGCCTCAGCCCGCAGGTCCACCTCGCCGCCTTCTTCCACCTGAATGTCCCGGGCGAGCACCTTGGGAATTCGGACCCCCAGGCTGTTCCCCCATTTTTGGACCTTGGCAATCATCGCGGAGCCTCCGTATACACAATGAGTATACATGTTCGGACCGCCGGCGTCAAGCGGCAGTAATCTTTTGCGTCTTTGCGCCTTTGCGGCTTTGCGTGAAATACTCCCATCCTGAACCGATACCCTTGCAAGTGGCCCGTCGCGAAGGCAACGCCGAGAGCGGGAGGGATATCACGCAAAGGCGCCAGGGCGCAAAGACGCAAGAAAGTGGGGCCGCGGCTTATTTCTTCAGCGTTTTTCGGACCGCTTCGAGCTGGCCGGCCGAGCCGAGCTTCGTGTTCTTGTGTACGATGTAGTCGGCGTAGGCCTGCATGAAGACCTTCCCCGGCGGGCGGAGATCGAAATTGGCCGGGTCGTCGCGGAACGCCTCGCGATGGATCGCGCACCAGACCAGCCGGCCGTCGGTGTCGATGTTGACCTTGCAGACGCCCAGCTTGGCGGCCGGCAGATACTGGTTCTCGTCGACGCCGCTGGTGGCCTGCATCTTGCCGCCGGCGTTGTTGATCCGGTCGACCCACTCCTTCGGGACGCTGCTGGAGCCGTGCATCACCAGGGGGAAGTTCTTGGGCGCCGCCTTCTGGATCTCGGCCAGCCGGTCCAGGTGGAGCCCCTGCTTGCCGGCGAACTTGTAGGCCCCGTGCGAGGTGCCGATCGCCACGGCCAGCGAGTCGCAGCCGCTCTTGGCGATGAACTCGGCGGCCTCGGCCGATTCCGTCAGGCAGACGCTCCCCGTAACGTCCTCCTCGACCCCGCCGAGCTGTCCCAGCTCCGCCTCGACCACGATGCCCTTGGCATGGGCCCGGTCGGCCACTCGCCGCGTGATCTCGATGTTCTTCTCGAACTTCTCGTGCGAGGCGTCGATCATCACCGAGCTGTAGAAGCCGCTCTGGATGCAATCCATGCAGACCTCCTCCGTGCCATGGTCCAGGTGGACCGCGAAGAGCACCTCGGGAAACACCTCGTCGGCCGTCCGGATCATCGCCTCCAAGAACCGCTTGTCCGAGTAGGACCGGGCGCCGCGGGAGATCTGAAGGATAAACGGGGCACTGAGGTCCTGCCGGACCGGATCGCTGTTGGAACCCGACTTGCCCAGGTTTCCGCGAAACAGGCCCACCGTCTGCTCGAGGTTGTTGATGTTGTACGCACCGACGGCATAGTTGCCGTAGGCGTGCCGGAACAATTCCTTGGTTGTGACAATCATGAGCTTCGTCCTGGTACTGACAATCCGTGGAGGTCGCAGCGAATCATTGTAGGTTCTTTTTCAGCCCGCGGGGAGCCCTCCCGTCGCAGAACCCGGCCCAGGTCCGCGGACGACCCCCGCGGTAGGGTGGGTCGAGCGCAGCGAGCCCCACCAGGAATTACACGAAATCCTATTGGTGGGGCTCGCCGACCATGCTTCGCACGGTGCCCGTCGACCCACCCTACATTGTTCCCGCAACAGAAATTGATTAGGATAGATGGTAAGGGACTGCACAGGTCCAACCGGGGAGACGTGTCATGCCGATTCGCGTCGTCTGTCCGAATGGCCATGCCCTTCAGGTGAAGAGCGAGTGGGCAGGCAAGAGCGGGCTGTGCCCGGTGTGCAAGGTTCGGATCCAGATCCCGACACCGTCCGAGGAGGATTTCTCGGAGGAGTCGATCATGAGCCTCCTTGGACGTCCCGAGGCGGCGCCGAAGCCTGCCGGCAAGCCGTCTTCCAAGCCGGCGACGGGCGTGTCGGCGACCAATGGGCGTCAGCAACCGCCGAAGAAGGCTTGCGACAAGTGCAAACAGGAGGTCCCGAAGGCAATGACCATCTGTCCGCACTGCCACACCTTCATCGGCAATACCGAGGATCGCTGAGGGCGTCTCGCTGCCGCGCGGAGCGTCGCAGGGGGCGTGCGAACCGTCTGACGAGTCGAGCCACAACTCGTTTCGCACTATAACTTTACGCAATACGGACTGCCGCCCGCTAGTCGCTTCGGGGTTCTACTGGCTATACTATAGCTATGACCCGGTTCGTTGGGCCCTTGCGCCGGCGGCAAGCGACGGCGCGATTTGGATGAGCGAAGCAGACATCTCGGTCGTTGATTCTAAAGACCTCGTCACATTATTCGGCACGTGCGATCAGCACGTGCGGCGGATTCGGGACGCGTTGGGGGTTAGTATCTCCGTGCGCAACGGCCGGGTCCACGTCGAAGGAGCGCAGCACCCGGTGGCCCAGGCAACGGAGGTCCTCGAAGAGCTTCAGGCCTACGCCCAGCGGCACGGCCAGTTGGCGCCGGAGGACGTGGCGCGTGCCCTGGCGGGCGTCGACAGCGGAGAGGCCGCGACCACGCATCCGCCACTGGTGGTGTTCATGCCCGGACGGCTGATACGTCCCCGGACGCCCGGACAGGCCCGCTACGTCGAGGCCATCGCCGAGAGCGGCGTGGTGCTTTGCCAGGGGCCGGCCGGCACCGGCAAGACCTACCTGGCGGTGGCGGCGGCCGTGGCGGCGCTGCGGGCCCAGCGAATCCGCAAGCTCGTGCTCGTCCGCCCCGCGGTCGAGGCCGGCGAGAGCCTCGGCTTCCTGCCCGGCGACCTCCAGGCCAAAATCAATCCCTACCTGCGGCCGCTGATGGACGCCCTGCACGAGATGATGGACCACGACCTCATCCAGCGCTACCGCGAGCAGGACCTGATCGAAGTGATCCCCCTGGCCTACATGCGGGGCCGCACGCTCAACGAGGCCTTCATCATCCTCGACGAGGCCCAGAACACGACCGTCGCCCAGATGAAGATGTTCCTGACGCGGATGGGCGTCGGGTCGAAGATCGTGGTCTCCGGCGACACGACGCAGATCGACTTGCCGCCGCACACCCGCAGCGGGCTGGTCGACGCCTTGGATCGCCTGGCCGGCATCGAGGGCGTCGGCCGGGTCAAGCTCGGCCGCGCCGACATCGTCCGCCATGCGCTGGTCCAACGGATCGTCCATGCCTACGAGCGCGGACCGGCGAAGCGGCAACCCCCTAACCCCAATAACCGCGGATGAATATCCGCGGATGAATATCCGCGGATAGAATTCCGCGGATCAGCTTTCGCGGATTGCGAGAAGACGCCAACACCATGGCCACCGGCGGACAGCGACGCACACGATCGGAGCGCGTAGCGGCCCTGGAGATGCCCCGGGGGCCGTGGGAGCGGGCATGGATCAGCCTGCGGCGGCGGGACGTGGTCGGGCGGTTGGTATTGGTGTTCATGGCCGCGGCCGCCATCACGGCGATTATCCGCGCGTGGGATCCGCCGTTGCGATGGCGGATCGGGATGGCGCCCGGGCATGACGTGACGGCGCGGGTGAAATTCCGGCAGGAGGACGTGCCGGCCACGGCGGCGGCCCGGCAGCAGGCCCGCCGCAACACCCCGACCGTCTTTGCCCAGGATCCCCAGCCGCTGGTGCAGCTCCGCGCGAAGTGCCGCACGACCCTGGCCGAGTTGGCCAAGGCCGAGCGGTTGGGCGACGCCAGCCGGGCCCTGTGGCGGGAGTTTCAGCCTCCGCCGGCTCCGGCCGCGGCCCCGGGCGCGGTTCCACCGGCCGTGGCCCCGCCGGCGGTTGCCCAAGGCGCGGTTCCACTGG
Source organism: Thermoguttaceae bacterium (assembly GCA_050014815.1). Classification (GTDB taxonomy): domain Bacteria; phylum Planctomycetota; class Planctomycetia; order Pirellulales; family Thermoguttaceae; genus JBEKCP01. The sequence continues at coordinate 5,072 of JBEKCP010000140.1, forward strand.
CCGCGGCTGCGGAAGAGGCCCGCTTCCAGGAGTTCCGCAAGGCCGTCGCCGGCAAAGAAAACCTGGACCGCCTGGACCAGGCCCTCGCACCGTTCGAGCGCCGCGGCCTCTTGGGCGATCCCCTCAAGGACCTCCTCACCGACAACCAGGAGGAAATCCTCGTCTATCCGGTCGGCCACCCGGACCAGAAAGAACCCGTCAAGCTCAAGGACGTGCAGTTGGGCGACGCCGGCGCCATCCGGGACGCCCTGCGGGACCGCATCCAGCCCGAGGCGGTGGCCGACGCCGTCTTCGCCTGGTTCCAGTCGCACCTGCTCCACCCCAAGCCCCTGACGACCCTCACTCACGACAAGACGGCGACGGGTGCAGCCCAAGAGACGGCCGATCACGAAGTGGAACCCGTCTGGCAGACCTTCAACGCCGGTGAGACGCTCTTCCACACCACCAACGAAGCCGACAAGAATAAGCTCGAAATCGACAAGGACAAGCTCGCGCTGTTGACGCTCGAATACCGGGCCGTCCTCGACCAAAGGAACTGGATCAAGCGGGTCACCCGCGCTGCGGCCGTGCTGGCGGTAACCTTCCTCTTGTTCGTTCTCTGCGGCGTACACATGCGGTACCGGCATCGCGGGCCGCTGGCCAGCGTCGGGCGGCTGACGAGCCTGCTGGCCCTGGCCGTCGGGACGGTAGCCGTGGCCCGCTGGGCCTGGTGGGACCCCTGGCGGGCCGAACAAGTGCCCCTGATGCTCTTCGGCATGACGATGGCCATCATCTATCGCCAGGAGTTGGCGCTGTTGCTCTCGGGCGTGCTGGCGTGGATCATCGCATTGGCCTTGGGATACAACCTGCCCGCCTTCCTGCTCTTGTTCGGCACGACCGCTGCCGCCGTGCTGAGCCTGGGCCGGATCCGCAGCCGCAGCAAGCTCATCTACGTCGGCCTGTTCGCCGGCGGCGTGGCCTCGCTGCTGGACGTGGCCATGAAAATGATCGACAACCAGCCGATCGACCTGCCGCTGCTGGAGGACGCTGTGCGGAACGGGCTGTGGGCCGTCTTCGCCGGCTTCCTTATGACCGGACTCTTGCCCTTCGTCGAGCGGACCTTCGGCGTGCTGACCGACCTGAGCCTGCTGGAACTGGGCGACATCACCCACCCGCTCTTGCAGGAATTGGTCCGCCGCGCACCGAGCACCTACAACCACTCGATTACCGTCGGGTCGATCGGCGAGGCGGCGGCCGACGCCATCGGGGCCCGCGGGATCCTGGTCCGCGTCGCCGCTTATTTCCACGACATCGGCAAGATGCTCAAGCCGGGGTACTTCATCGAGAACCAGGGGGAAGAGGGCAACCGCCACGAGACGCTGGTTCCGGCGATGAGCACGTTGATCATCATCGCCCACATCAAGGACGGCGCCGACCTGGCCCGCCAGCACCGCCTCCCGCAGCCGATCATCGACCTGATCCTGCAGCACCACGGCACCACGCTGGTGGAATACTTTTACGACCGCGCCCACGAGCAGATGGAGTCGGACCCCAACGGCGGCGAGGTCGACGAGAACGTGTTCCGCTATCCCGGCCCGAAACCCCAGACCAAGGAGGCGGCGGTGCTCATGCTGGCCGACGCCGTCGAGAGCGCCAGCCGGACGCTGGTGGACCCGACCTCCGGCCGCATCGAGGGCCTCGTTCGGGAGATCGCCCAGCGGCGTCTCCAGGGCGGGCAATTCGACGACAGCGACCTGACGCTCCGCGAACTGGGGACCATCGAGCGGAGCCTCATCATGTCGGTCGCCGCCATCTACCACGGGCGATTAAAATACCCGGAACAACGCACCGCATAACGTCAGTTGTCAGTAGTCAGTTGTCAGTTGCAACGGACAGGGGAGAGAGCACCGCGTGACACGGGAGAGCCGACCTGCGATCGCCGTCGCCGTCGCCGACCTGCAAACGAGCATGGTGCTGTCTCCCGGGCGACTGCGGCGGGCGGTCCGCGCGGCGCTGGCGGGGCCTTCCGCCGGCAAGGCCGCGGGCCGACCCGCGGGCGGGCGCCCCGGAGCCAAGGCCCGGATCAGCCTCGCCGTCGTCGATGACCCGGTGATCGCCCGGCTTAACCGGCAATTCCTCCATCACCGGGGCGCGACCGACGTGTTGAGCTTCGTCCTGGAGCGGCGGCCGGGATGGCTGGAAGCAGAGATCGTCGTCAGTGCCGAGACGGCCCGGCGGGAAGCCCGCCACTACGGCGCTCGGCCGCAAGACGAGTTGCTCCTCTACGTCGTCCACGGCGCGTTGCACCTGGCGGGCTACGATGACCGGTCGGCCGGCGGCCGCGCGCGGATGTGGGCCCGCCAGCGGACCGTGATGGCCGAACTGGGAGTGAAGCAGAAGGATGAAGGCGGAAGGATGAAGGATGAATGACGTTTGGACGACGCTCTTCTGGATTGCGATTTGCGTCCTGGCCGTTGTGGGCCTGGCGGCCGCCGCCTGGGCCCTGGCGCGGCTGCGGCCGCAGACCTGGCAGCGAATCTGTAGAAGGTGGACTTCGCGCGACCGGCTGGGCCACATCCTCGGCGGCCGCCGGCGCCTGATTAAGGACGAAGCCCGCGAAATGATCCAGGGCGTCATCGAGCTGAGCGACGCCGACGTCTCCGAAATCATGACGCCGCGGACCGACATGGTCTCGGTGCCCGCCTCGCTCCCCTGGCCCGAGATGCTGGAGGCCGTCATCCAGTCCGGGCACACGCGGATCCCCGTCTCCGGCCGCAACCGCGACGACATCCTGGGCATCGTCCACGCCAAGGACCTGTTGGCCGAGTTGGCCAGGCCCCAGGCCCAGCGCATGGAGCCCTGGACGAAGCTCCTCCGCGAGCCGATGTTCGTGCCCGAGACCAAGCCCATCGACCGCCTGTTGGCGGAACTCCAGCGGAGCCGCAACCACATGGCCATCGTGCTGGACGAGTACGGCGGCGTTTCCGGCCTGGTGACCCTGGAAGACGTGCTCGAAGAGATCGTGGGCGAGATTGCCGATGAACACGACACGTCTCCGGCCGACGGCATCCGGGACCTGGGGCCCGGCGCGGTCGAGGCGCCCGGATGGATCCACATCGACGACCTGAACGAGCGGCTCGGACTGGCCCTGCCCGAGGACGCCGAGTTCGATACCGTCGGCGGCTTCGTCTTCAGCGAGCTGGGCCACGTGCCGGTGGCCGGCGAGCAGCTCGTCTGGCGGAACGTCCAGATCACGGTCCTGGAAGCGACGCGGCGGCGGATCGAGCGGGTGCGGATCGAAACGCTTCCCCCTGACCAGCCGCCGGTTATCAGTTATAATTGAAGTCTGCAGGCCGCCGAGTGGGAGAGGGCGGCTGCGGACAGTCTTTGAGTTCAGGATGGAGGCGAGGGGACCCGCCATGAAGCTTGTCTTTCGAGTGTTCTGGCTCGTGCCGATCCTGGCGGCGCTGGCGGGCTGCCGTGGGGAAGATGCGGCGACGGAGGCGCAGGAGAACGGGAAGTCGAAACAAGTCCTTGGGCCGGCCGTCGCCGGAATGTTCTATCCCAAGGACAAGGACGTGCTGGAGAAGAAGGTCGATGAGCTGCTGGCCGGCGCCAAGACGGAGCCGATCGAGAACCTCCGCGCGCTGGTATGCCCCCACGCCGGGTACGAGTTTTCCGGCGGAGTCGCCGCCACGGGCTACAAGCAGTTGGTCGGCCGGAAGTTCGCAACGGTGATCATCCTGGGGCCCAGCCACACGGCCGTGTTCCGGGGCGCCGCCGTGGCCGACGCCGACGCGGTCGAGAGCCCGCTGGGCGAGATCCCCGTCTCGCCGAAGGCGGCCGAGCTTGGCGGGCTGTCCCCGTTCTCACTGCACCCCAAGTGCGAGGTCCACCGGCCCAAGTGGTGGCAGTCCTCGCCCAAGCAACTGCCCGCCTTCGGCGAAGAGACGCCGCTGACCTGGGAATATTCGGTCGAAGTCCAGTACCCCTTTCTCCAGCGGGTGCTCGGCAAGTTCGCCGTGGTGCCCGCTGTCATGGGCGACCTGGAGCCGGAGGAGGCCGCCGAGGCCGTCCTCAAGGTCCTCGACGACGACACGCTCCTGGTGGCCAGCTCCGATCTGACCCATTACCTGCCTTACGATCTGGGCAAGTCGCTGGACAAGACGTCGACCCGAGCTATATGCTCGCTCAGCGTCGATTGGCTGGAGGCGGAGGAGGACAACTGCATGGAGCAGGCCGGTATCTCTTTGGCCTGCGGGATCAAGCCGATCCTGACCGTGATGCACGTCGCCAAGCGGAAGGGCTGGAAGGCCAGGCTGCTGGAATATCAGCACAGCAGCGACGTCACCGGGATGGGCAAGGAAAAGGGCGTGGGCTATGCCGCAATCGCCTTCTACGCGCCGTCGAAGGCCGACCATGCGCCGCACGGCGCCGAGCCGGCCGGCAAGACATCCGCGGGACAGGCCGAATTCACGCCCGACCAGCGGAAGCTCCTCCTGGAGCTCGCACGGCGGTGCGTCGCCTCCGCAGCCGAAGGAAAGGACGCGGCGGAGCCGGACACCAAGGGCCTGGCGGAGAATATGTCGGAGCCGCGGGCGTGTTTCGTCACGTTGAAGAAGGACGGGCAGCTTCGCGGCTGCATCGGCAGCGTTTTTCCGCGAGAGCCGCTCTACCTGGCCGTGATGCACGCCGCCCGGAGCGCGGCCATCGAGGATTCCCGCTTCCAACCCGTCGCGCCCGCGGAGGTCAAGGACCTTCAGATCGAGTTGAGCATCCTCACCGTGCCCCAGCAGCTCAGGCACAAGTCGCCCGAGGACCTTCTGGAGAAATTGCGGCCGCGGATCGACGGCGTGGTGCTGCGGGTGGACCGGCATCAGGGCCTCTTCCTCCCGCAGGTCTGGGAACAACTGCCGGACAAGGAGCAGTTCCTCAACCGGCTGGCGGAAGAGAAGGCCGGCCTGGCGGCCACGGCCTGGCGGCGCGGCGACGCCCGGATCCTTGTCTTCCAGGTCGAGGCGTTCGAGGAATCCGGCGCGCCGAAACGGTCGGGCTGAGCACGTTTAGCGGGCGGGCCGGGTACCCCCTGGGTGCGCCGAGTGAATCGTGGGCCAAACCGGCTCTCGGCGGGCAAGCCCGCCCGCTAAACCGCGGTGGCCGTTCATCGACGTGTGATTTTGGTGGTAGTGCTCCGACAAAACAGTGACCCCCAATCGCATGCTCCGGTTCTCGCTGCAGGCGGCCGCAGGCTGTCTCGGCTTCTCCGCCGTCCTGACGCAACTCACGCTCATGCGCGAGTTGCTGGGCATCCTGGCGGGCAACGAGCTGATCTTCGGAATCGTCCTGGGAAGCTGGATGCTCTTGGGCGGCCTCGGCGCGGCCCTGGGACGCGCGGCCCGGCGGCTTCGCTCCCCGCTCGATGCCCTGGTGGCGGCCCAGACCCTCGTGGCCCTACTCCCCGTCGGCAGCGTCTTCGTGCTGCGGACGCTCCGCAACGTGGTCTTCGTCCGGGGGGCGGAAATCGGCGTG
>JBEKCP010000141.1:0-10558 GCA_050014815.1 Thermoguttaceae bacterium
GTCTCGAAGGAGGGGGCTTCGGGCACGTCCGCGGGTTCGGGCGCCGTGCGGACCAAGATCCACGTCGGCGTCGGGGTCCGCCGCAGCCGCGACCGCCGGCGCAACGACGTGATGGGCCGCGCCCAGCAGGTCCTCATCAGCTTCCGCTCGTACCTGATGGCCGTGCCCCTCGATGAGGACGGCCTGCCAAGGTAGACGAGCCCGAAATGACCACCCCTGCCGGTCGGGCCATCCCGGGACGCTACCACGCCTCCCGCGGTGCGTCAATGAATTGGGCATGTTGGGACTGGCAAGCTTTCTTGGCAGCCGCATACCAACCCGATGCGCAAGCGAGGGCCGGTGCGAGAACCCTCGCTGGCGCTTCGGGTTGGTATATCGTTTGAAACGCCCGCCAAAAAAGCTTGCCAGGCCCGGCACGTTTCTCCGACACATGCAGGTTAACACGTGACTCTATAAGAGGTTACGTTTGCGGGGAAACCCATTGCTTTCGGCTTGACGCGGCACTTGGGTGAAACCTATAATTCGCCCCCGTTTGCCGAACCAGGCCCGCAAAAACCGCGCCGCCGGCAAATTCCGCCAAGAACGAATAAACAAGACAATCGTTCAAGTTCGATGTAACGAGTAGCGGTAACTAATCCGTCGAGACCCCGGGGGCCCAGGGAAGGGCACTCCGGTGGCGGAACACAGTCATGGAAGGACTGGATATGAAGCGTAGCCGTTTGACGCGGGGCGCGTGGGTGGGATTGGCCGTCCTCGGACTGGCCGGCTGCCAGAGCGGATCGGGCTCCTGGTGGTCCAACCCGTTCAAGTCATCCAACAACAGCACGACGGCCCCGTCGGTAGCCGCGGCGCCGGTCACGCCGTCGCAGACCACGACAACGCCGCCCGGCGGCACGGCTTATGCCGGCGCGACGCAGACGCCGACGAGCTCGTCGCTGGCGGTCTACCCCAGCACCCCCGCGAGCTACGGGTCCCCAACCGGTTATGGCAGCCCCTCCACGACCGCCCCCTCGTACGGGACGACCTCCAGCCCGTACAGCACCCCCAACTATGGGGCCACGGCCACCACAAGTCCGTATAGCACGCCGAACTATGGTGCTCCGGCCTCCACAAGCCCCTACAGCACACCCAACTATGGCGCCACGGCCTCGGCCAACCCGTATGCGTCGGCGAGCGGCATGCCGGCCTCCGGCCTATCCAGAAGCTCGCCCTACGCTGCGGGCACGTCGAGCCCCTACGCCGCGACGGCCTCCAACCCCTATGCCAACTCGTCGCCGTCTCCTTACCCGGCAACGTCCACCAACCCGTACGCCACGACGTCCGCGAATCCTTATTCATCGGGCACGAGCAGCAGCCCCTATCCTTCGACCTCAACGCCGTATGCCGCGACCACATCGGGCGCGTCGCCCTACGCCGCATCGACCGCCTCGCCGTACGCCGCGTCGGGCGCGTCGCCTTACGCGGCGCCGGGGTACGGCGGCTCGGCAGCCGGCACGGCTTCGGCACCGCAGAGTTATTACGGCACCAGCGGCGTGGCCGGCACGGCCAATCCTTACGCCGGCGGCACAGCGACCGCGCCGGGCAGTGCGTCGGGCAATCCCGTCCGGCCCGCTTCTGCCTCCGCACCGGGCGCCGATCCTTATGCCGGCAGTAACCAGTACGGCAGCACGACCAGCAGTGGCAACCCCTACTCGACGCCGGCCGCCTCGACGGCCGACAGCCGGTCCGGCGTGACGGCCTCCCCGGTGAACTACGCGACGCCCGCCCCGCCCGCCACCGATTTCCGCAACGCCACCGGCACGCCGTCCAGCGGCAGTCCCGCGGCCGGCGGCACCGGCTCGGGCGCGTCCGGCTCGACCGGGTATGCCCCGGGCACCAATGGCTACAACCCCGGCTCGCACGGCTACCGTCCGGGCGCCACGCCCTACACGCCGGGCAACAACGGTTATACGCCGGGCAGCAATGGCTATACGCCGGCGGGCACGGCGCCCTACCAGTCGCCGGCCGATGCGTACAAGTCGCCGGCCAACCCCTATTCGTCCTCCACCGCCCCGGCGCCCACCAGCAGCACCGCGCCGCCCGCGGGCAGCCCCAACGATCCGCCTCCGTACCGGCCGGGCAGCACCGCCGGCGCCGGCGACTTGACGCCCGGCAAACCGGCCGCCTTGAGCACATCGACGCCTGCCACTTCCGGCGGCCCCGTGGACTCCGGCTCGGCGGTATATCCTGCCAACTACACCCAGGGCGCCACGCGGTAGCAGGTTCTCCGCTACGCTGCCGCCGTTAGCCCGGAGTATTCATGGGCACGGCATAGGGGCGCAGTGTGCTCGACACTAGATGTTGGTATGGCTCGGCCTCGAGCCCTCGACGGCCCACAGATACCGTTGCGAGGCAACGTAGAGCGTGCCGTTGGCGACCACCGGCATGGACCTGATTTGCGACCCCAGCCGGATCGTGTCGAGAACCTTGAGCTGCTTCCCGGCAGCCAGCACCCACAAGCCCTTGCGGGTCCCGACAAAGACCTTTCCGTCAACGACCAGCGTCGAGGTCCAGATGTCGGTCATGCAGTCATAGACCCAATAGCAATAGCCCGTCTCGGCGTCGAGGCAATGTACGCGGCCGGGCATGTCGGCCGCATAGACCAGACCATCGGCGATCGAAACCGACGACAGGCTCCGGTCGATCTTGTCATAGGACCATATCTTGCCGCTCGTGGTGATGTCGCCGGTCTTGGTGGCGTCGATGCACGCCAACAGGCCGCGGCCGCGGCCGTGTTGCGGGTCCTGGCCGATGGCCACGTAGACGCGGTTCTTGTAGAACGCGGGCGTGCCGATGATCTCGCAGGGAGACGCGAACTGGCCGTCGTCCAGGTTCCCGCGGTTCTCACGCCTGTCGCCGCTCCAGTAATCTATGGGTGTGCCGGACGGGTCCCGGCGATACGGAGCGGTGCAGTCGTAAGACCAGACCTTGTGCAGGAATCCCCGGCTGCCGCCGGTCGAGCCGAGCGCGTCGAAAGCGTAACATACCCCGTCGCCGCCGCCGAAAAAGACGAGCGGCCCCGCCCCGACCCGTCCCGCCGACGGCGACGACCACTGGCCGTGAAACGTGCGGGCGCCCATTCCTTCATTGTCGGTGGCCAGGAGCCGACCCGTCCTCTTGTCCAGGGCGATCAGGCTGGGGGCCGAGGGAAACGGCGGCTTCTTGTGATCGACGCCGTTTGCCGTGCCAACGTACACCACGTCTCCGTGGACGAGCACGGAACTGGCAGCGGCGTCATGGGGAAAGACCGGCAAAGCGGCCATGTCGAACCGCCAGATGACGCGGGCGTCCCGAGGGCCCGGCTCGGCGGGCGGATGCCCGGCCGGCGTCTCGCGGCGCTTATCGGTTGACGGGCCGCCGCTTCCGTCGGCCGTGCCGTTGGCGTCCAGGCAGAGGACTTCGTCGCGGTTCGACACCACGTAGACCCTGTCGCCATCGACCGCCGGCGAGGAGCAGATGCCCAATCCCATGGCGTCGAAGTCGTCGCTCTTTCTGCCCGTGGTCAAGCGCGGGACCACGAGCCGCCAGAGGAGCCGCCCGGTCGCCTCGTCCAGGCAAAGGAGCACGCCGCCGCCGGTCGGCTGGAAGCGGGGATCGTTGAGCGTGCCGTCGCTGGTGCCGATGAAGACCCTGCCGCCGGCCACCGCGGGCGAGGAGTACGTTTCGTTGCCCAGCTTGGCGATCCACCGGACGTTGCGGGTAGTTCGCAAGTCGATGCCCGAGCCATCGGACGCCTTCTTGCCGGGCACGAACGACGCCGGAATGTCCCGTTCGTCGCCGGACATGATCCGCTGCTGCGTGCCGCCCCATTGCGGCCAGTCCCTTGCATCGCAGAGGGTTGCCCATCCCAGCAGCAATACCAGAGAAGCGGAGAGCACTTGGAATCGCACTTGAATCGGCCTCGTCATGCTTGTCGGATCCTACATCATATCGTCCCACCCCGACAAGGAGCAACCATCCATTTTCTGGCAGTGGGGAAGCCGGAGAGTTGTTTCCGGATTCGGCCACGGATGGAACACGGATCGAACACGGATGGAGGATGGCCGGCCGAGGACCGATTTGTGTAGTGCCCATCCGACAACAACTCCCCTCTCCCCCTTGTGGGAGAGGGACCCGCGAGCGGGTACGCCGGGGTGAGGGCGGGCCGCGATGAGCCCATGAAACTATTCTTGGGCCGGTGCCTATGTTATGGTAGCGGAAATCGGGCCAATGGGTAAAATGTCATCCGGGTGGACCGTATCGTTGCGGAAGTTCGGCGGGCGCGTGAGCAACGCGCGGCCCGATTTGGCTTCGACGGTGAGGCGATTTTCGCGGACATCCGGTATCGCCAAGGACCAGTTATGATCATTGAGAATTCGCGGGGGGGATTTGGGGCGAAGCTTTCAATACTACAGGGCCCCAGCGGGAGGTTCGTAACAATATCAACGGCAGAAGAGGGGCTACTTTCAAGTCTGTCAACAATGGTAATGGAGGGCATGTTCCCGTCGCTTCGCCCCTGCGCAAAAGTCATTTATTCCCGATCGTTGCGAAAATCGGATCGGCAGCAACTGCATGAGGTCATTGTGGCAGGCATCGATCACGGGCTGGATGTCGATGGGCTGACTCTTCACGACGCGATTAACTTGGTCTGCGGTGAGCTCCAGAGGAGGGGCGCAATCTCGGAGCTAATCAATATTGCTTCTTGAGGCGAAGTGTCCGACGAAAGACAAAGGTGTCAAATGAAGGAAATCAAGGACAGCAAAGGCACAACGGTTCCTGTTTCCGAGGTGAAGTTCGTACACTCCGGAATCATCCTCAAGGCGCAGTCTGTCCGGCCGGGCGACCCTGATCCACAGGGCCCGTACCACTTCAGGTTCGACAACTTTGACGGACGCCAACATTGTTCGGGGACTATCCGAATATGCAAGCCGCGGACGCCGCAAGGAGGGACCTGGAATCGAGCGTCGCTAAGCTTGCCGCGGCCCGGCACAGCGAAGGACAATGAAGCGCGGGGCGTAGAAGACGAAGGGGTGGATCAGCACCATTTTTCGTTCGACCGCCAATTTCGGGGGTCCCGCCGTGTCGCCCGCGGAGCTGCTGGCCGACGCGGGGGAGCCACTCGGCTGACGGGAGGCCGTAGGGCCGGAACTTCTCGACGTGGCGGCGGGCTTCCGGGTTCCGGGGCGGACTCCGCGGGTTCCGGGACAGTATACAGAATGACTGAACCGTCCAATGAACTGTGCATGCTGTCCCGGTAGCTCTCCCGGGCTATGCCAGCACCTTCATGTTCTCGTAGAGGAACTCGGGCGCCAAGTCGGCCCCGTTCTCCCAGACGACGGTCTGCAATTCCGGGTCCACGCGAAATCGCCTGAATTGACTCGGGTCCTTCAGCGGCCCGAACACCTCCCCATCGAGCTCGGGCTGAAGATCAATTTCGCCTTCGGCGCCGTCGTTAAATCGTAGCCAAAGCACGTAGTCACGAACGTGCCGGGCTTCTCTGACGTGTAGGATCATGACGCTACTCCAGGGGTGCAATGCGCTTTAGCGGCCGCTTGGACACAGCCAGCGACCAGTCTTCGAGCAGTTCCGCTTTGTGCTCCACGCGCCATTCCTCAACAAGGGCAAGAGCGCGCCTCGCCATTTGCCCGGCCACTTCCCCTGTCTGGATATCCACCGTGACCTCGTCATCACCGTACTTGGCGTGGATGTGGGGCGGCACATGATCGCGCCAGAACATCGCGATGACGATACCAAAGAAACGGCTTACGACAGGCACGCTCTTCCTTTCGGCACAACGTTCAGCATGGGGGGCGTGCCGGGCCGGCACGTCGCGGTCGCCCGACATTCCGCACGTTGCCATTGTAGTGCGCCGGGGCGAAATGTCCATTCCTGTGTGTTCACGCAGCGGTTTCATACGGGAAATCGGCTACCCCATGCGTCGGGGTTCAGTTGATGGTCTTCGCCGGCTACGCCCCGCGGGGTTGCCCGCGCAAGTGCTGGCCGACGCGGGCGAGCCACTCGGCTGACGGGAGGCCGTAGGGCCGGAACTTCTCGATTTCGTTGCGCGGCCCCACTTGTGACCTGATCAATCGCCACCTATACTAACGGTGGTCGCGGTCGGCCACACCCTTCCCCGGCTGTCTGAAGTGCTCGATCGTGATAGAATATGTGCAGCAACGAGCTTTCTTGCGAGGATTTCCGACATGACACCCGACCTTACCGACCAACAGCGGCAGGCCCTCCACGAGACGAACGATGCCGGCCCGGTCACTATCGTCGATCCGGCCACGCATACACAATACGTGCTCGTGCGGGCAGACGTCTTCCAGGAGTTGCAGCACTGGGCTCGCGATCTGGAGCCCCCGGACGCTTATCCTCTCGTCGATCGTATTATGACGGAGGATGATGCAAACGATCCCCTCCTGGCCAGCTACCAGGGCGAGGCCCTTCCACGGGAGCCCGCATGACCGCGCGTGGCGACGTAGTGATCGTACAGGTCGATGTGTGTCTCAAGGAATCGCTCGGGCTTTCCTGATTAAGCCAGTCAGCCGCTCTTTAGCATCACAGTTTGTGACCTTAATCTTTCGTCGCGCGCCCGCGCAACTGTTCGCCGACGCGGGCGAGCCATTCGGCCGACGGGAGGCCGTAGGCGCGGGACTTCTCGACGTGGCCGCGGGCCTCGTCGTAGAAGATCGCCCGATGGACGCCCAGCCGGCCGGCGTGGGCGAGTCCATCAGGCCGCTGGGGTCCAGGGATCGGAAAGAGGGACGCAGCACTTTGCTCCTCTCCCCCCTCTTGTTCTTCCCTGTTGCGCGCCTACTGTGTGGCCTGGGCCTGCGTGGCGGAAGACAAATCCTCAATCCGGACGATGTGCAATAGCGAACAGTACTCAACACGGTCGAGAATGCCAAGCGCCTCGTTCCCGGGAATCGCAATATCAATCCGCGACCGCAGCACCCACACGAGTTCCGGATGGCGAATATCAAACGCCTTGCCATCCGTCAGGTGGATTCGAAATGGAACGAACGGGGCCCGGCGGAGGAGTTGCACGAATTCTTCGGCTCGCATCGGAAGTCCTCGAAATCGACGATCTTGAAACCGCAGGTGCAGCGCACTCGCTTCAATCAGTCTATACAACCCGGAGGCGGGGTGTCAAGCGGCGAGAGCTATCTCCCCCACCGGCAATTCCACCGGTGCCCGCTATCCCGAGGCCGTCAAGTCGCTATCGGCTGCCCCATGCGTCGGGGTTCAGTTGACGGTCTTCGCCGGCTACGCCCCGCGGGGCCGGCCGCGCAATTGCTGGCCGACGCGGGCGAGCCACTCGGCCGACGGGAGGCCGTAGGGCCGGAACTTCTCGATCTGGCCGCGAGGCCGATGGCGGAGGGCACCGCGCCCCTGCCCGAGTGCGCCAAGAAGAACGCCAGAAACAGTGCGGCGGCGGCGCCCCGGACTGTCGCGCTAGCGGCCGACGTTGTCCGACGAGAGGTCTTGGTACTTCGCTTCATCGTTGGTCCTTTCCCAATGCGGTCTTCTGAAATGCTTGGTGAATTCTCCGATACGAGAGCGATGCGCGCTCGTGCGGACATCGTTGCCCTCTCTTGCCACGTGGCGCGGCATCACCGTTCGGTTCTGCTGTTCACTTCGGCGGTTCTTCCCATTTCGCCTCGGTCTTGATGCCGGTCAGTTCCTCGGCGGCGCGATAGATCTGCGCAATGTGGGCGGGCCAGTCGAGATTGAGTTCGACCTGCGACAACGGCATCGTGTGACCGCCATTGCCCAGAAACATCCCACCGTCAGTACTATCGTCGCGAATCTGCATTTCATACGGATGTCCTCTCTACTTTGCCTTCCCGGTGGATCGCGAGGATCCCAGCATCTTGGCGATCCGCAGCAAGTTGGCCCCGGTTTCCGCCAGGCGGTAATTCATCAAGTACGCGCCGCTATCGAGGGACGCCCCGGAAGCATACGGGATAATACCTGCCGTGGGAGACTGGACGGCGTAGATGGAGCCGACCAGACATTCGACCCGCGATCGGTAGTCCTGCCGGCCCGCGGCCTGGTCCGCCAGCGCCATGACCAGCGCGATGCGCGACAATTCCGATCTTATGGTTTCAACTCCTCGAAGTGCCGTTAACAGGGCTGAGGAAACGGCGGCCTTCCCCGTGCAACACGTAACGATTTGCCCACTCAGCCCTGCGGGCATCGCCGCCCGCGTCTGCTCAAATATACCCCCAATCGCCGGCGGGGCCAACAGATAGCCGCGGCGGCCAAGAAACTTCCGCATCTTCTCCAGGCCGCGGAGCACTCGGTTGGTGGCTGGCCGTGGGTCCGCCGGAGCACCGCCCCGGGCCATCCCCGTCGAGTAGCTGAGCGGTCCCAATAGCTTCGGGCTTGGCGGAGAGCGGCGCCCACGCGATGGAGTCGGTCTCGGGCATTGCGTATCGAGGTCGGCGAATGCGTTAGAGATGCCGCGAACGGTCACAGCCGCAGGTCAGGTTTGGGGGGCGGCGCTTGACAAGCCAAATTCCCCTGTTCAAAATGATGATTGTCGGCCTGGTGCCGTGGGGTTCCAGTGGGCATCACAAGAGTAAGAGCTCCGTGAACAATCACAGAAGCTCTTATCACTAAGAGGATTACTCCAATGCACGCAACGATCACCAAGACCTGGCTGACACTCATTGCCATTGTGTGGACAACCCAAGTCGTGATGGCGGAATCTACTCCCTTGGTCGTCTGGACGGACACGCCGTGGCAGGCGGTCACTCCCGACACGAAACCACCGGCCAATCCATCGCTCGCCATCAAGTTGGCGGCTGCGCGGGGAGGGATCGCGAGCGGATTGGTGCTGGTTTCGGGGGCACCCCGACCGGTCGTGGCGAATGCGGAAGCGTTGGAGGGACCGGGCGGCACAATCTCGGTCCAGTTGCGGTACGCGACCCGGTCCCTCGACTTGGGTCCGTCAGTTGGCGGCGCATTCGAGGGAGTGAAGTTGCTCGATGGATTTGATTGTGGTCAGACACGGTTCTTGGACGCCCTCAGTGAGACCCCGGTCAGCAACGAACCAGTTCAAGCGGTTTGGGTGACAGTGGATGTCCCGGCTGCCGCTCAGCCGGGCGAGTATCAGGGCCGGATTGTCGTGGAAGGGAAGACGGTTCAGGTTTCGGCATCGGTTTCCGCTTTCACCGTGCCGCCGCCGGGGGAACGCCGGTTGCATCTGAATGCCTGGCAATCGCCGGACAGCGTGGCCGCGCGTTATGGCGCGACTCCTTGGTCGGATGCGCACTTCAAATTCCTCGAACCGTCACTAAAATTGGCCGGGCGCATGGGCGGCACGGTCATGTACGTGCCCGTGATCGGGCGGACTTACTTCGGTCATCGCACCGGCCTGATCACCTTCACCCGCCAAGGAGGAGAACTGGTTCCCAACTTTACTGCCTTCGAGCGCTATCTGGATTCCTGGATCAAGCTGGCTGGCAAGCCCCGTTTGGTGGTGGCGTTGGTTTTTGACGTTAATTACCGTGGCGGTCGCTACGATGCGAATGCCACGATTGAACTGACCGTGCGCGGCGAGAATGGCGTCTTCGAGCGTGTCGCCACTCCGATCTACGAGAAGAACGCCAAACTGTGGAAAGACGTCATGGAAGGAATGCTGCAGCGCACCGCAAAGGTCGGTCTGGCCAAGTATCAGATCCTCCTCGGTCAGAGCAACGACGTGCGCACCTTCCCGGAGGTTGCGGCCGTCTTTCGTGCCATTGAACCAGCCTTGGGATGGACGGCCTGGCGTCATGTGGGAGGCACCATCTCGAAGCCAATAATCGACTTTGGCTCGACCCGGATGGGACTGATCTCCGGGCCTGGTGGTCCCGTCTCGAAGTACACTTGGCCACGGGGTTGCCCGGAGTATCTTCCCGGTCCCAACACGTCGATCTTCGTGACTCCGCTGCGTTGTGAAATTTATGATGGCTCATCGTGCAACGGTTGGCGTCTTGTTCCGGATGGTGTCGCCTATTCCAACATCAATGGATTCGGTCCGCTCGGATTGGATTTGTGGACGCTGCCTCCGAAAGAACCCACGGCGGAACAGAAGTTGGATCGTAAATGGAAGCCTCGCTCCTGGAACCTCAAGTCGTTCTACGCGATGGAATACGCGCCCAACATTGACCGCGGCCAACCCACCAGGTCGACCGTCGCCGGTCCCCAGGGTGCGTTGAGCACGACCCGGTTGGAAGCCTATGCCGAAGGTGCTTGCGAAAGCGAGGCCCGGCTCAGTATTGATTTGGCGGTGGCGGCCAAGAAGATCGACGCTGCGCGGGCCCGCGCTGTCGAGGAAGCCCGTTACAAGGGATTCCCGGCGGGCGTCCTGAGCGCGACACAGATCCCGGCGGACTGGCATGTGTCGCTGGCTGCCTTGTATGACCTGGCTGCCGAAGCACAGAAAGCGCTGGATGAAAAATAATGAGAACGAAAACACCGCTCGTCTGCGCCGTCTTGGTGCTGGTGAGTTGCCCGTGCTACGGCCTCATCAACCCGAAATTCACAC
>JBEKCP010000142.1:0-10524 GCA_050014815.1 Thermoguttaceae bacterium
CGGAGCGTGCTTCGCATGGGTGGTGCGCGCCCCCCTCTCCGCCGCGCCAGGTGAACGTCGGTGGGGGCAACTCCGGCGGAAACACCGTCTCGTCGAGCGGATACTCGATCGCCACGTCCGCCGCACTCGCAGGCTCCGCGTACTCCGGGGAAGCCAGGCGACCACCGGTCGGTACGACGCCCAGACCGACGATCATCCCGAGCACCACCGCTGCCAGCACGGCGAACCCTGCGGCTACGACGATCCAGGCGATCCTTGCTGCTCTCCGGACGGTCATTGCGGTTGCACGCTACTCGATCAGGAGGCGATTCTTTTCTTTGTCGAAGCGGACGATCCGCTTGCCGACCTTCACCTTGGCGTCCAGGCCGCGGCCCTCGACCTCGAATTTCGGCGCTGGGCCTTTCTGAACGGTCATCACGAAGAAGAAGTCGGCGTTCTCTTCCTTCGTGTCGGCCTTGAGCGTGGCGGCCGTTCCCCCCGGCAATACGATATACTCGGGGGGCGCTTCGGTCTGAATCTCGATGTCGCCCCCCGCCATTTTCGGTTTGTTCTTGCTCTTTGCCGCGCTGGTGAACTTCTTGTATGCCGGGTTCGGCTCTTCCCACATCACCGGGCCGGCCGAGAGCGCAATGCCGTCGGGCGTGAGAAGTTGGCCGCGGAGCGATGTATCGGGCTGCTGCCCGGCAATGGTAAATGTGCTGCCCTCGATCCTGTTCGAACTGCCGCCCGAGTGCATGACCCAGGTCTTGCCCTTCCCTCCGTGAACTCGGTCCACCAGGACGAACAATGCCGGCGTGCCGGAGGCTTCGCTATAGTCGACGGCAAAGTGCCGCATGGCCTTGATGTTCGCCCCCAATGGTCGATACATGCTGCTGGTATCGGCGCCCAAGACGCCCGAGCCGTCGGACTTGGACTCGAAGTAGACCTTCTTTCCAAAGCCGTTTCCGCAAGTCGGCGGCATGAGCACGACATTCTGCACGGCGTACTGCCAGTCGTGCTTCGAGCCCGGCATGGTCATGGCCCAGGCGGTGCCTAGGCCGGCGAAACAAAAGGAGCCGCCCTCGGGAAAGAAATAGCAGGGGCCCCGGCTCGGCTCGCTCCGCAGGAAGATCGATGCCGTGAAGTCGTCGGCGCCGCGGTCATAGGACTTGCGGAAGACGTAGCCTCCCTTGCGGCGGTCTTCGATGACCTTGGGCATCACTTTCTCCGGCGGCTGCGGAGCGACGTCCGGCGGGAAGCCCGAGAACAGGAAGACGAGTTCCTTGCAGCCCATCTGCTGCAGCGTGTTCTCCAGCCGGTCTTCGGAGAGCTTCCACATGGCTGCCGGCATGAGTTCCGGCGGGAAGGCATGCACCAGCATGCCGAAGGGGCCGCTCTTGACCACCGTATAGCCGAATCTACCCCCCGCCTTGCCGGCGGCGTGCGTGCTGACGCTGTCGAAGGCCATCGTCAAGGGATAGAGCCAGGGCAAGCTCGTGCCCGGCACGATCCGCTCCCCGGTGGCGTTCTCATAGGCCATCGTGAAAGGCATCAGGTTGTCGTAGGCGTGCGGGTAGCCGCCTTCGGTCCCAAAGCCGTGATCGCCGATCGAGTTGCGCCACCAACTGAGCATTGCGTTGCGCGCGTGCCCGGCCTTGATGGGAATGTCCTGCCGCTCGCCCGTCTCTTCGTAGCGCTTCTTGGCAATTTCAAACTTCTTCATTTGCCGCACGTAGCGAAGGTAATGCCCCATGCGCAAGTAAGCGTCGGTGTCACGGAAGGTGGGGCAGACCACGGGGCCTTTGACTTCGATCAGCAACCGGTGCAACCCCGGCTTGAGGATCGCATTGCCGCCGTTGACCACTTTTGTGCCGTTGATCCATAGGGCGGCCTCTTGGAAGCCGAAGGGGAACGACACGTCGATGTTGGTGCCCGTCTCTTGACCGACCTTCAACAGGCTGTACAGGTAGCTCCGCGCGCCGAGGCTAAAGGCGGGGAGCGTAATCTTGAACGGTTTGGTCGCGAAGGCGGCGCTGGGCACCACGGAGCTTTCGGGCAAGGGGACGCATTTCATCGTGTTGCCCTGGAACTGGACCTTGGTGCCCAACGATAGCCGGGCCTTCTCCGCCCCGCCCAGCGGGGCCAAGGGATCGCCCTCGGCGCCGTCGAAGGGCCCGAGCAACAACCACTGTTTCAGCACCTCGCCGCTTCTGTACTCGTGGACGGGCACGCCGTCGGCCGGCCCTGCCTCGGCGTCGGCGGCCAGTTCATAGACCGGCATCTGCTCGCGCGGCGGGTGGACGGTTATCGGGCCCTTTTCGCGGAGCATGGCCAGTGCCGCCAGGCCCGGCCCGCCCGTGCCGATCGCCGTCCAGTTGCTCGCCATCCCGTTGTTGAAGTTGCCGGTCAGCCCCACGGAATTGACGATGATTCCCTGGCATTCGGCCAAGTACGTGCCGATTTCCTTGTTCTCTTCCTCTGTCAGGCAGTCGTAGGCGAAGTCGTAGGCGAACGCAGCGGAGTTGAGCTTGTAGGCCTTGTCATGCGGGTGACCTCCGCCGGGACTCTTGACCGTTGCGCGCAGGGCGGGCACGGCGCGGCGGCCCATCGCCTCGTCGCCGAAGAGAACATAGAGGAACCCGCAGCCGATAGCGCCGTCCAGGCCGGCGTCCTCGGTCACGGTGCCGCCGCGGCCCTCGACCCGATCGCGAATCGTGCGAACGATGGCCTTGCCGATGGGCGTCAGCGCCCGCTTGCGCATGGCCGGCAGCTCCCCCTTGCGAAAAGCCAGGCGCGGGTGCTCGCCGCTTTCCAGCGGCGGCGTGTTCGAGGCCCCGGGCGGCGGGGGCAAAGGCAGAAGATCACCCGTCACCTCGCCGGAGACGGGCCGATAATTGTACTGGCCGGTGAACTTCCCCTTCAACTCCTCGCCCGGATCCAACTCGATCCGGTAACTGCCGAAACCGCCCATCACCCAAGGATCGTCATTGACGACCATTTCCAATTCGATCGTCCGGTCGTCTCCCTTGACGACCTCGCCTGAGTGAAAGCCTTGGTTGTAGCCGCGGGAGGTGCCCGACGCCGTCTCGGTCCACTTGCCGCCTTCACGGATCAACGTGACAACCAGTGTTCGGCGCGCGGACGGGTCCTTGGGCAGAAGGAGGGAGTCTTTCAGCGACAGAAGGACGCAGGCGTCGGGGGGCAGTTTGCCCGGCTCCAGCTTGGGCAAGGGCCGCTCCGGCGGCAAGCGGCGATTGATCTCGAACCCGTTCTTCTCGGCCACTTCGCCGAAGTCCGGCTTGGCCGCCGGGAGCTTCGCACCCGTGCGGCCTTCGATGCTCTTTCGGGCCTCGATCACCAGCTTGTCGATGCCGGAAACGTCCTGCGCCAACGCGCGGTTCAGCGCGGCCGCCGAACCGGCGTCGCCGATCTCCCCCAGCGTCTTGACCCACAGCTTCAACTCCGCCGCATTGGGGAACAGGGTCCACTTGAGGATGCGCTGCTGGATCGGCCCGACGGCCGGCTGCCCCAGGTAAACGCATACCTGGGCCACCGCCTCTTTAGCGAACAGGTCGCAGCGAACGTCAATCCCGCCTTTGGTCAGCGCGCCAAGGGCCGGCACGCCGAGTTTCTTCAGATACGTAACGATCTCCGACCGCAAGTCCTCGGCTCCCTTTGGCGGCCGATCGCCGACCTTGTCGAGGCAGCGGACCAGCGCGGGCACGGTCTCCGGGCCGCCCAGTTCCATCAACAGCGTCGCCGCGTCCTTCCGGGCATCAAGGCCCACGTGAACATGGAACCCTTTCGCAAGCTCGCCCGCCAGCGGTTTGCCGATTTGCCGTGCGGCTGCCAGCGCGACTTTGCGAACGGATTTGTCATTGTCCAACACGGCGCGGGCCAGTGCCGGCCAATCGCACTCGGCCGTATCGCGGGCTAGGCCCTTGGCCGCGGCCTCGCGCACCGTGGTCTTTTCATCGCCCATGGCGCGGGCCAGGCCCTCTCGGGCCGACGGGTCCTTCCGCATCCCCAACTCGGCCGCGGCCGCGACCCGGACGCGCGTATCTTGATCCGACAGGCAATGCGCCAAGGCGCTGCTGGCGTCCGGGGTGCGGTAGGCGGCCAGCGCCGCGGCGGCGGCACGGCGGACCTCGGGATCCTCCTTGCGGAGCTGACGGACGAGCTCGCTCTCGCCAGCCGGGTCGTCGAGCGTCCCCATGGCCTCGATGGCCGCCAGCCGCACGGCGAGGTCGAGGTCCTCACCCGCCTTGATGACCGGCTGCACGCAATCCGCGTCGCCGATCCGGCCCATCGCCCGCACGCAGGCCGCTCGCACTTCAGGGTTCGGATCGGTGTCGGCATAGTGCACGAGCAGCACGACGGCCGATTTCATCTTCTGGTTGCCGGCCTGGACGGCGGTCTCCAGACGGGTCTTGGGGTTGCCCATCAGTTCGCGCAACCTGGCGTCGGGGATCCTCGCGCCGAGGACGGTGGCCTTCTCGTCGGTGGCTTCCCGGTTCCCGCTGCGCGAGATCGTCCAGCCCCAGGCGGCAAGGAACGCCACGGCGGCCACCGTCGGCAACAAGAAGATCGCAATCTTCTTCACGTTCATGTTGAACTCCATTCAGGGGGTCTCCGGCTCTCGGACAGTCACACCGGGAATGGGGATTATCAGTACACCGTCAGCGGCCAGCAAGAGCGACCACGTCGCAACGCCCAGCAGCCCCAAGTTCGCCAACCAGCCGGTGATCCCGATCCCACTTACTCTCGCGGGGTGAACTGGAAGTTGCGGCTCTGGTTGAAGAAGGCCAGGGGGTTGTCGTAGACGATCCGGCGGATGAGCGATTCGGCGTGGCCGCGGGCCCGCATCGCGCAGATGAACTGCGGCACGGCCATCGGGTCCGAGGGGCCCCAGTCGGCCGAGGAGTTCACGAGGATCCGCTCCGCGCCGAAGACCTCGACCATGTCGGCGGCCCGCTCCGGCGTGGCCTTCGTGGTCGGATACAGCGTGATGCCGGCCCAGTAGCCTTCGTCAAGCGCCAGGCGGAGCGTGTGCTCCTCGCAGTGGTCGATGCAGATGCGGCTGCGGTCCACGCGGCGGTCGGCCCGCAAGAGATCCAGGATCATCCGCGTGCCCTTGTACTTGTCTTCCAGGTGGGGCGTGTGGAAGAGGATCTGCTCGTCGCGGGCCAGGGCCAATTCAAGGAGCGTTTCGAGCGTGGCGACCTCGTTGCGGGTGTTCTTGTTCAGGCCGATCTCGCCGACGCCCAGCACGCCGGGGCGATCGAGGAACTCGGGCAAGAGCGCGATCACCTCGCGGCTGAAGGCGACGTCCTCGGCCTCCTTGGCGTTCACGCCGATCCAGGCGTAGTGCCGGATGCCGTAGTTGGCGGCCCGCTTGGGCTCCCACTCGGTCAGTTGCCGGAAGTAGTCGCGAAAGCTGTCCGCTGCCGAGCGATCGTAGCCCATCCAGAAGGCCGGCTCGCCGAGCCCGACGCAGCCGGCCCGGGCCAGGGCCGCCAGATCGTCGGTCGTCCGCGAGGCGATGTGGATGTGGGGATCGAAGAATTGCATGGCGGTCATCCTCCCTGTTGCTTGCGCCAGTCGGCCTGGTAAGGAAGGGAGAAGATCATCTCGACGGCTTCGGTCCGGTCGCCCGTGGCGGACGAGAGCAGGCCGAGGCTCTGGCGGATCTTGTCCAACCGCGGATCACCGGCCACGGAGCCCTTGGCCCGGTCGATCCGGTCCAGCGCGGCCGCCACGTCGATTAGCCGGGCCCGAATGGCGAGGAACTCGCGGTCCAGGGTCTGGCCGGCGCTGAGTGGGTGCGACATGGGAACCCCCCGGGGGAACAGGTTCGAGGTATTCTACACCGTGCGCGGTGGTGGTGGTACGTTTCCGAAGGCGAAACATCGTATTTCCGCCCGCACAAGCTATTTGATTCTCCCACGCCGGACCGGACGGGACAAGTCCCCCCACCCCCTCCGCAGACCGAATGCGGCAAGACTCCCGAGCGGTCGCCGTCATAACCGGCACACCGTGCGCCGGCCACATCGTTTCGGGAAGGGTGGTACGGGCTGAGCCGCCTGGAGCAATGGCCGTGTACGGCCGGCCAGACCAGAAACCCTGTTGGCCTATTTTGGGGGGGCCGGCGGCCGCAACTCGGCAAAAGTGCCCTTTCGTACCGCCGGGGTTTTGGGTAATATCCCCCATCCTTATCCCCGCGGCCAGAAGCGGCTGCTTCCTTCGGATTGCGGTCTGTAGACAATGCCGTTGCGTGCCTCGTGCCGACGACACGGAGTTTCCGGCCTGCCGATAGCGGTTGCTGCGCTCCTGCTGTGCGCCGGCGGATGCGCCTCGGGCCGCTACTACGCCACGACCCTGCCTCCCGATCTGGCCGCCCCCGTCCTCGAAAACATGGAGGCCATCGACCTGTCGCGGTTGGCGCATAACGCCATCAACAGCGAGACGGTCGAGCCGGGCGACGTGCTGGACGTGAGCATGGTCACCAACTACAGCACGCTCACCTCGACCACCACTCCCGTCCGCATCGCCGATAATGGGACGGCCGACGTCCCCTTGGTCGGACCGGTGGCCGTCGCCGGGCTGGACATCGAGGCCGTGGAACGGGCCATGGCCGCCGCGGCCGTCAACCGCGGCATCTTCCAGAAACCGCATATCACCGTGACTCTCAGCAAGCCGCGGAGCAACCGGATCACCGTCGTCGGGGCAGTCAAACTGCCGGGCGTCTACTCGCTGTCTCGCGGCTCCAGCTCCCTGCTGGCGGCACTGGTGGCCGCGGGCGGGCTGATCGAGGAGAGCGGCCCGGAGGTCGAGATCCGCCACTCGTCGGGCGGGCCGGCCACCGCGGGCGGACCGCTCGGTCAGGGCGGACCGGGCAGTCTGGGCGGACCGGCCTCCCAGCAAGTCGTCCGCGTTGATCTGGCCAAAGCGACCGCCGAGGGGGACCGCCAGTACCCGATCTCCGACGGCGACGTCGTGGTGGTCCACCGGCGGGTCCAGAAGCCGATCTACGTCATGGGCCTGGTGCTGAAACCAGGGGAGTACAAATTGCCGGCCAACCAGAACCTCCAGGTCCTCGACGCCCTGGCGATGGCCGGCGACCGCTCCACCCAGTTGGCCGACAAGGTCTTCGTCATCAGGCGTCTCCCCGGCCGGCCGGAACCGGCAGTCATCGAGGTCAGCGTCCGCGAGGCCAAGAACAACGGCAAGGTGAACCTCCGGCTGGCGCCGGGCGATATCGTCAGCGTCGAGGACACGCCGATCACCATGGTGGGCCGGGCCCTCTCCGAGCTCCTGCATTTCTCGGTCGGAGCCGGATATAACCTTTACTGATCGAGCGGCGCAAGGGGCCCCAACCCTACACAAGTGCCGAGAACAACCGAGACTGGGCCGACATGAACGCCATGGATTCGCAGGATCGATCCGCGGATGCCGCCGAGCCGCACGACGAGAGCCTCGCTCACGTCGTCAACGCACTCTTGCGGTTTCTCCTGGCGGTGCGGTATCGCAAGCACGTGGTGCTGGCGTCGCTGGCGGCGGCGGCCTTGTTGGGCGGACTCTACTACGCCACGGCCACCCGCTTCTACTCGGCCCGCGCCTCGCTGTTGGTCCTGTACACGGGCTTTGAATCGACCTCGCCCGCCCTGGGCGGCAACGGGATCTCGGCGCTGAACACCGCCCCCACGTTCGAAATCCTCTTCACGGCGCCGAAGGTGATCGAGGGGGCGCTGCCCTACCTCCAACCCGAGTACTGCATCGACCTGGCCGGCGCCCCGCAGGAGAGCTGGGCGGGGATC
Organism: Thermoguttaceae bacterium; assembly: GCA_050014815.1. GTDB lineage: Bacteria > Planctomycetota > Planctomycetia > Pirellulales > Thermoguttaceae > JBEKCP01. The sequence continues at coordinate 7,797 of JBEKCP010000142.1, forward strand.
ATCCAGGGGGGCCTGTCTGCCCGCGCAGTCAAGAACACGAGCAAGATCGACATCACTTACCGTTCCCGGGCGCCGGACGCCGCAGTGAACATCCTCAGCGCGGTCGTCCAGGCCTACATGGAGTTCCTCGACAAGACGAACAAGGGCACGGCGGCGGAACTGATCCACATTCTGACCAAGGAAAAGGCCGATCTCGTCGTGAAGCTCGCGCAGAAGGAGCAGGAGCTCCTGGAGGTCCGCAAGCAGATCGGCGACCTGGGGATCCGCGCGGACAACGGCAAGATTCCGCCTCCTTCTATCCAGCAGGTCTTCGCCTTCAACGAGTCGCTGATCCAGGCGCAGCGCCGCCGCATTGAATTAGAGGCGACACAGGCGGCGATCGAGGCCGCCGTGCGGACCGGCCAGGGGCTCCAGCAGTACATGACCGGCGTGGCGGACGGCATCGGAAGGGAGATCCTCGTTCGAAGCCTGGGACTGGATGCCCAGGACGAGGCCACCCTGGGGACCCTGGAGCGGAGCGCGCTGGAGGACCGCACGGCATTGAAGGCCCTGCTGGAGAACCTCGGTCCGGCCCATCCCGACGTCGTCGCCAAGATCGAGAGAATCCGTGCGAGCGAGCAATACATCAAGGACTTCCAGCATCGCGCCAAGGACAGGCTGGCTGAGATCCAGGCTGTCCATCTCGGCCCGATGCTGGTGCAAGCGATCCAGCAGAAGATCGAGGAAGCCCGCCAGTTGGAGCGAGCGCTCCGGTCGCGGTTCGAGCAGGCCAGGGACGAGGCGGTGAACCTCAACGGCCAGCTCGCCCGGCTGGAGATCATCGAGCACGATCTGGGCTGGCTGCGCAACCTCCACGACGCCCTGTCGAGCCGGATCGCCAACATGGACCTGAAACACGAAGGCGCCGAGGTCCGCACCTCGCTCCTGGAAGAGCCGAAGGCCGGCGACAACCCGATCTCCCCGAACCTCCGCATCATCGTGGCGATGGTGCTGGCGGGAGGGCTCGCGGCGGGCTTGATGTTCGTCTGCATCCTGGACGTCTTGGACGACCGGTTCCGTTCGCTGGAGGAGTTGCAGGCGCAACTCCGGGCCCCTGTCCTCACGATCATCCGCCGGCTCGAGACGACCGAGGCCGCCGGCATGGAAGGCGTTCACATGCACGCCACGGCCGATTCGGCCCACAGCGAGGCCTTCCGCACCCTCCGGACGGCGCTGGTCCTGTCCGATCGCGAAACGCGGCGATTGGTCGTTTCCAGCGCGGAGCCGGGCGACGGCAAAACCACGATCCTGGTGAACCTGGCCGTCTGCTACGCCCAGGCCGGAAAGAAAACGCTCGTCATCGACGCCGACCTTCGCCGTCCCGGCATGACCACCCTCCTCGAAATGCGCAGCATGGAAGGGCTCTCCCGCATCCTGAGAGGGGAAACCGATATCGGCGAAATGGCAACGGCTTGCATCCGCCACACGGCCGAGGAGGGCCTCGACGTGCTCCCGTCCGGCGCCCGCATGGTCAACCCCACCGAGCTGCTCTCCGGTCCGCGGTTTTCCGAGCTCTTGGCCTGGGCGGAGACCGTCTATGACCAGATCCTCGTCGATTGCCCCCCGATGCTCGTTACCAGCGACGTCGCGGTCGTCGGACGGCTGGTGGACGGCGCGATCCTGGTCGTGCAGCCGGAAAAGAACCGCCGCCGCCAGGTCTTCCGCGCCGTCGAAATGCTCGATGCCATGAAGGTCCCGGTCCTGGGCGTCGTCGTCAATCGCATCGTCGCCGACAGCGACCGCGGCTACTACGGCTACAGCAGCGGATACGGCTATGGATACGGCTATGGATACGGATACGGCGGCCGCTACGGGGGTTACGGCAAGGATGAGACGCCCGAAGAGAGCAACCAGACGCCGGCCGCCCAGGGGCTCGATTTGGACTCGATGGAGCCCGACCTCCCCTCGGCCCTCGGCCAGCCGTTGTCGCGGCAGCCTGCCGCGGCCGGTCCTGCCATCGTCCCGCGCCGTGCGGCGTGAGAAGGCCCTTGTGTGCAATCAGATCATCGAATGCCACCTTCCCAAGAAGCCCGAAAAAAATCAAAGAGCGACCGGCTGGACGCGTTGCTGTTGAACGTCGTCGATGCCGGACTGGCCGTGTGCATCTTCGGCGTGCCGCTGGTCATGGGCGGACGGCACGCCCTGGGCCGCCTCCTGCTGGTCGTGGCCGCCGTGGCCGTCGCCCTGGTCTGGATGTTCCGTCAAGGGCTGCGGCGCGAGTTCCGCTGGCGACGCTCGCCGGCCGACTGGCTGCTGCCGGCGGGCCTGGTGATCCTGCTCGTGCAGTTGGCTCCGCTGGGCGAAGCGATGTTGGCCCACCTCTCCCCCTCCACGGCCGCCATCCTGCCCCTTTGGACCTCGCACGCCGACCGCAACGCCGCGCTAGGCCTCTGGCCCTGCGTCTCGATGACCCCCGCGGCCACCCGCGCCGCCATCCCCCTTTACCTGGCCTACGGCCTGCTCGTGCTGGTGGTCGTGCAGCGGATCAAGAGCCTCGACGACGTCCGGCGGTTGTTGGCGGGCATTGCCCTGTCGGCGGTGGTCGTTGCATGCCTGGGCCTCCTGCAATGGGCCGCCGGCAACGGGCTCTACCTCTGGGTCTACGAACACCCCTATTCCAGCGCTTCCGACGCGGTCAAGGGCAGCTTCACCAACCGCAACCACTTCGCCCACTTCTTGGCCCTGGGGC
>JBEKCP010000143.1:0-10510 GCA_050014815.1 Thermoguttaceae bacterium
TCCATGATAAAGTCCTCCTGAAGACTTCCATGAACCACCGAACTGGCCAGTTCGATCAACCACCCCTCCTATATGACTCAAAATCCCAAAATCTCCAATAGCAAAATGATGCTGTAGAACTAGCGTGAAGCTGTTATCCCGCCGAGAGTTGCTTGCGCGCGCCTCTACCGTTGTGGCGGCCGCGGCGGCCGCCCCCCGCCTCCTTCCTTCCGGCGTTCTTGCGGCCGGCGACACGCCGGGTCCAAACGAGCGAATCCGCGTCGGCGCGATCGGCGTCGGCGGGCGAGCCTCGCTGCTGCTCGATCAATTGCCCGAAGGCGCCCGGCTCGTCGCCCTCTCCGACTGCAATCTGTCCCGGGCCGAGTCGTTCAAGGCCAAGAGGAAAGGCAATTGGCCCATCTACCAGGATTACCGCAAGCTCCTGGAGCGCAAGGACATCGACGCGGTCATCGTCGCCACCGCCGAGTTTCAGCGGGTGACGCCTTGCATCCGCGCCGCGGAGGCTGGAAAGGATATCTACGCCGAAAAACCATTGACCGTCTACATCCGCGAAGGACGCGTTCTTGTCGAAGCCGTTCGGCGGCTCAATCGCATTTTCCAAGTCGGGTCGCAGCAGCGCTCGATGGAGTTGAATCGTATCGCGTGCGAATTCATTCGCAAGGGCGGGCTGGGCAAACTCAAGGAAGTGCGGGCCGTGAACTACCCGGGACCGGGCGATTCGCCGGCGTCGCTGCCCGAAATGCCCGTGCCGCAGGGACTGGATTGGAACATGTGGCTGAACCAGACGGCGATGCGGCCCTTCAACCCGGAGTGGATGCGATGGTCGAAGTGGCGGGAGTTCGCCGGCGGCGAAATGACGAATTGGGGCGCGCACGGCGTCGATCAGGTGCAATGGGCGCTGGGCATGGACGGAACCGGCCCCGCCGAAACCTGGCCGATCACGCCGGGGCCCAACGGCCAGGTCGGCATGCGTTACTCCAACGGAGTCGAGGTGCATTTCATCCTCGAAAAGGCGCCCATGGGCGGGGCCATCTTCATCGGCGAGAACGGCAAGCTTGAAATCAATCGCAACAAGTTCGCCTCGAATCCCAAGGAGATTGCCGCCGCGCTGATCGCCAAAGTCGATGCGGCCGAAGAAGAGCGCAAATGGAGCGACCAGACGGCGCTGTGGCAAGCCCGCTGGCACATGCAGAACTGGCTCGACTGCATCCGCACGCGTGCCAGGCCGGTCGCCGACGTTGAGATCGGCCATCGTTCGATCTCCGTTTGCCACCTGGCCAACATCACCCGGCAGGCCGGCCGCCGCCTCCGCTGGGACGCCGCCAAAGAGCAGTTCCCGGATGATGCGGAGGCGAACAAGCTGCTCGTCCGTCCCCGCCGCGCCGGTTTCCAACTGCCGGGCGAATAGGCAATTGAGGGCCAGCCCGCCGAGCGGGAACTAACCCTCGATCACGATCGTCCAAGAAGCAGACTAAGAGGGGACGCGACATGACGACCTTCAGCCAACTCGCAACGTCTAGGGCCATCCAAGCGGTTGTCTTGGCCTCCGCCGCCGGTGGGATCGTGATTTCCACCGCTGGGGCATCGGAGAAGTCGCCGAGCGATACGCCCCTGATCCAAGCCTGCGTGCAACTCGAAAAGGAGCAGTCGGAGGCCAATTGGGAGCATGTGTTGGGGCTGGCCGCGGCCCTGAAAGAGGCTATCGACCAGCAAGCCGGCCGCACGCCGTACACAAAGATGGTCGATCCCACAATGCTCCGCGCCCAGGCGAACGCCACGCCGGGCCGCCACACCCTGCTGAACGGGGTCCGCTACGCCGCCAGCGCGCCGCCGGGGCCAAAGCGGAGCTATATCCATACCAGCGCCGTATTCATCAACGGCGACCTGACCGGCGAACGACCCTCCGGCGATTCGCCGGACTCACCCTCGGATCGCGCCGTGAGGTGGGACGGTTACATCAACAACAGCGTTGTCGTAGTCAACGGGCGTGTTGCCCTGTCGGCCTATATCGCCGATTCCATCGTCATCGCCGCCGGGCCGATCACCGTGGAGGGCTATATCAGGAACTCGCTGGTCGTTTCGCTCGATTCCCTGTTGACGCTGGACGATCGTGACGAACCGCCGCATCGCCCGGCGGCGCGCATCCGTGCCGGGGAGCAGCCGAAGCCTGAGCCGGCAGCGAGGGACGGCCGCGCCACCGTCCTCGTGCAGCACGGCTACGTGGCCAATTCGATCATTGTGGGAGTGACGGCCTGCGAAGACCTCCGCGATTCGATCATTCTCGGGCGGACGGCCGGCCGCGAGCCGTATCTCCGTGGCGCGGACATCCGCAGCGCCGGCAAGGTCGCCCGGTTGCCCTGGGAGATCAAGGGACGGCTTGCCGGCGACGAGGCCAAGACTCGGGGCAGCCGGTATGCCGACGTGCGCCAGGCGCTGAATGACTGCCTGATCGGCGAGGCCGACTTCGAGGCTGGGCTTCTGGGCTCGCCCGAATTGGACCGACTCAAAGAGCGACTTCGCCGCGCGGCCGTTGCCTGCCCCGAAGCCCTCGTACCGCTGGTCCGCGGAGGGGGCCGTCGCGCAGAAATGGCTGCTCAGCTCCAAAAAACCCTGAAGGCCGACCCGGACGACGGCGGCACCAAGTGAGCAGTGGCGGCTCGTTCACAGCCTGCCCAGGAACTCGTAGAGGGCCGCGTAATAGGCGTCGGTCTGGGGATCGTTATGGTCGCCGCCGGGGATCGCGACGAACTGCTTCGGCTCGTTGGCCGCCGCGAAGAGCTGCCGCCCCATGGCATAAGGGATGAGCCGGTCGGCCGTGCCGTGGCTCTGCAAGAGCGGGCCGTGATAGCTGCCGATCCTGGCGAGCGAATGGAACTGCGATTGCATCACACTCCGCACCGGGGAATAGGGCATCATCGCATGGCCGACCTCGGGCATCGAGGTGAAGGTGCTTTCGAGGATCAGGCCGCGGGCGCCGTCGGTGGCCAGGTCGACGGCCACCGCCCCGCCCAAGGAGCGGCCCATGAGCACGATCTGGTTTTCCGCGATGCCGGCCCGCCGGGCCAGCCAGTTCCGGGCCGCCCGGGCATCGGCCAGCACGCCGGCCTCGCTCGGCGTCCCTTCGCTGCGGCCGTAGCCGCGGTAGTCGAATCCCATGGCCGTCACGCCCATGCGATCGTGCAGAATCCGCAGCGCGTCGGCCCATAGGGCCACATTGCCGGCGTTGCCGTGGCAGAAGAGCACGACCGCCCGGGGCTGCGGGTGGGGCACGTACCAGCCGTGCAACCGCGTCCCATCCGCCGCCGTGAACCAGGCATCCTCGAAGGCGAGGCCCGCCGGCTTCCAATCCCCCGTGGGATAACGGCTGGGGGCGAAGACCAGCGACTTCTCGATCTTCGCCAGGGGGTTCAGCGAGGACTCCGCCTGCGTCGGACGGGGGCCGGGGGCCGGGGCCGCCTGTTTGGACGCCCCAGGACTCTGGCAGCCGACGATGGCGGCCAGGCATGCGCCCGTCAATGCAAGCACCGGCCAATTGGTCATCAGGCAGGCTCCCACCGCGGGTTTCCACCTCTATGGAGGGAGCGGATTGTAGGTGCGGCCCGGCGCGGGCACAAGGGCAGGTTTCGGGGACTGTCCCAATTTTCGTGTCAGCGAAAATGGGACTGGCCCCTTTAGCGGCGCTCAGACGCACCCATGCCCGGTGAACTTCCAAGGAAGGTCGCAGGTGAGTGTCCAACTCAGCACCGAAGCGTTCTACCGCGACTTCCCCGCCCGCTGCGTGCCGGCTGACGTACACGGGATCCTGTTGCGAGTGGCGTCGCTGGAGGATACTCTGGCCGGAAAGATCAAGGCATGGGGCGAGCCGGGCCGCCGGCCGAGCAAGCGGGTCAAGGACCTGGCCGACATAGCGCGGCTCGTTGAAGCGCACCCGGAATTGCAGGCCAGCCTTCCCGAGAAGCTTCGGCAGGCGGTGGAAGCCAGCAGTTCCGGGGACAGCAGTTCCGGAGACACATGACCTAGCTCCAATTTAGTTATGTGGAGTTCCTCGCGGCTCGGCGTCGGGGGCCACCTGGTCCAGGATCGACCTGGCGAGTTCCTGGGTGTCTTTCTGCTGGCTTGAGCGTTTAGGCATGCCCCAATGATACCGCCGACAGGTGGGGCGGGTCAAGGGTGGGCTACGATTCGGCTATCTCAGACTGACCCACAACCGCAATTCTCCGGATGCTTGACACGGGGTTTGCCGGAGGCGAGAATCAGGGGAGTGCAAGTTGAGCCGTTTGAACTGGGACAGCCCGAGACCCTCCACGCCTCTCCCCTGCCGCTGCCCACCATCTGTTTGCCCCAAGCCGCTCGACAAGAGCGACGGCTGCCGGATGATTCCTCAATAGAAGGAGCGAGTACGTCAGACCATGATCACGCGATGCACTACCGCTCTGATTTTGGCTTGTGCCGCCTTCGAGTCGCCTGCCGCGTGCCAGGAGTCGACGCTGCTCAATCCCACCCGGCGCGACTGCCGGGACGAAGTCATTCGGCTGAAGACGCCCGCGCCGGGACCGGCAGGGACTTTTGTGGTCCGCGAGGACGGGCAGGAAATCCCGTATTTCGTCGAGCAACTTGACGGGAAGAACTGCATTTGGGTCTTGGCGAACCTGCCCGCGGGCGCCACCAAGAAGTACGAAGTCGCCGCGGGGCGGCCGGCGGCGGCCAGGGCCAAGGTCGCAGTGAGGAAGGACGGGGGCCATTACGTTCTCGACAACGGCCGGATCGCGGTGAAGCTGCCGGCCGGGGCCGGCGCCGAGGTGCCCGGCCCGATCACGGCCGTCAAGCTCGGCGACCGGTGGGTTGGCGAGGGCTTCTGGAAGACGCCGGCGAAGTTGAAGAAGTTCACCGCTACGGTCCTTGCCGACGGCGCGGTGTTGGGCAAGGTGCGGCTCCGCTACGACTTCGACGGCATGGCGGGCATCGACAAGGACATTCCGGCCTTTGCCGAGGTGGACGTTTCGTTGGGGCCGGGCTGGTCGCACGCCGAGTTGTTCGAGCGGCACGAGATGGCCCGCGGCGACTTCTGGGAGTTCGAGGCGAGCAAAGGGTGGGCCCCGCGGCAGGGCTCCTCGGAACCGTTCAGCGGCGGATTCGGCAGCCCTGCGCCCCCGAAGGCGCGGCCGCTCGTGCCCGTCGTTCACACCGCCTTCCGCGACGACATGTACATCAACTTGTTTCCGCGCTGGAACCAGGGGTGCAAGGACGGCTGGTTCTTCGCCGCCCACGACGACTCCTCGGCCGTGGCCGCGCTGGTGGTCCGGCCGAGCCGCTGGGTCTGGCCGCATGACAACGCCGTCGAGGTGATCGTCAAGCCGACGGGCGATTACGCCGGGCTCCGCGCGCCGACGTGGAAGGGGCAGCGGCTCTGGTGGCTCCTGGCCGGAGCGCGGGAGACCGTCGAGCCGAACCAAGACTACATCATGCGCTACAGCTTCGAGTGCCTCGACAAGCTGAACCACGAGCTGGTCAGCGATTGGCCCGGCCGGCAGGGCGTCTTCAGCGGCGGCTGGTCGTTCGGCGGGATCAATCCCACCGGCGGGATCCGCGGCATGGGGAGGATGGCCGTGGCCCAGGCCGGGCGGGCGGGCGACTACGGCACGCTGGCCACGTGCGAGAGCATGATGCACCCCGACATCTACGGCAGCTACTGGAATTACTGGTCGCCGGAGAATCCCAACTTCTTCACCGACTTTGTGCGCGTGCCGATCGCCCTGGCCTCGCACCTGAAGGCCCACCCGCGGTTCAAGGAAATCGCCAGGCAGGCGGAGATGAAGTTCAAGGAGGACCTGTACCATTCGGTGACGCTGCCGGGCGGGGCGGGGCAGGAATGTCCGGGCTACCTGGGGCACGCGCTGGACGCCTGGGAGTCGTTGGCCCCCTTGACCCGCCAGCACCTCGGCTTCGATCCGACCACGTGGGACCGCTTCCAGGCCGCCCGGCGGTTCCTGCGGCGGATCTCCCAGCCCGCCGGCGAAGGGCGGCTCTGGCTGCACATGGGCGACACTCACCCCGCCTACTGGAAAATCGACGTCCCCGCCGGCGAGGTCGCCAGGTTCGCCACGGAGGAACTACCCGGCTTCGGCGTCGTCTTCAACAACAAGCCGGGCACGCCGCAGGAGACGTATCTGGCCTTCAAGAGCGGGCCGAACCGCGGTCACTACCACGGCGACCAACTGGCCTTCCACTACTGCGCCGACGCCCGGGCGGCGGCCGTCGACCATCATTGCAGCTACGGACCCCGAGCGGGCCAGGAGCACATGCACAACCGCGTGGCCTTCTCGACCGACAAGTTTCCCTGGGCCAACATGGACGGCTACGAGCGGCTGATCGCCTTCAAGACGTCCCAGGACGTGGACGTTGCGATAGGCCAGGTCGAATCCGAGCGGCTTCGCCAGGTCGCGGAAACGCCGCCCGAGACCTGGCACCAGGAGTACCCGCAGCTCCGTTTCCAGAAGCCGCTCTGCTATCGCCGCACGGTGGTCTTCATGAAGAACGGAGCCCGCGACTATTTCGTCTTCCGCGACCAGTTCTGGGCGCCGCAGGCGCTGCAGGCCGCGTATTGCCTGCACGTGCTCAGCGACCAGATCGACCGCAAGGGGCCGGCCGTGGACTTCGGCAACCTGACGCTCTATTGTGCCGAGCCGGCGGAGTTCGAGTTCACGCCGTTCCCCTGGCGGCACCACAACGGCCCGCTCGAATCGACCGAGGGCGCACGGCTGTCGATCAAGGCCCAGCGAGGCCAGTTCATCACGGTCATGTATCCGGGCAAGGCGCCGGCGATCGGCGCCATCCCGGGAGGCGTGAAGGTCGGCGACGACGAGATCACGTTCTCCGGCGATGATCCGGCGGTCGGGGACGCGGCCACCTGCGTGACCGTCAAGCGCGGTTCCCAGGTCCGCATGACGCTGGCCGGGAAGGACATCAACCTGGATCGTTCCCAGGGCGAAGTGGGCCTGTTCGTGCCGGACGCCGGTTATCCGTTCGGCGAGATCCCCGACTGGCTGGTCCGTCAGCGTGCGAAACGGCCGGATTGGGCCAGGTAGTCTCTTCATTATGGAAAGGTCTATCATGTTCGGTCACGTGTATTCGACTTCCCGGCGTTTCGCCATGGCGCTGTTGGCATGTTTCGCGTGGCAGCTTCTCGGTTCTGCCAACCCGCTGGCGGCTGCCGAGAAGGTGGATCCCGACAACTGCGTGTGGACGATTGCCCTGACGGAGATGTTCGGCAAGAACGTACACGTCACGCCCCGCAGCGGCAACTACAATCTCAACATTTACGCCGTCATCCAGAACGGCAAGTTCTCGCACGGGCTGGCTTCGGCGCAGCATTTCAACAAGTCGGGCCACCTGGTCGAAGCGGCCGACATCCACCGCAACGGAGACAAGGTGACGGGCAAGCTCAAGATCCTGATGTGCCCCGACGTCTGGATTCCGCTCGATCATCAGCCCGTCCCGGTGGACGCCGAGTTCGACGGCGCCATGACGCCGTCGGTCGACAAGATGGGCCGCGACACCTTCGCCCTGTCGGGCACGTGGAAGGCCGTCATGCACGGCAGCAACAAGGGGCCGGGTCCCGACGCGCTTTACCAGGGCGTTCTCACCGGCAGCGGCGAGCCGTACCAAACGGGGTGGGAGCGGGCCGAGCTCTCCGCCATCATGACTGCGTCGCCTCCGCCCGGCGAACCTTCCCGCGCCTTGATCGGCTTCACGGCGACTATTGCAGACGGAAAGATCCTGCAGGCCGGCGTGGGCGTCACCTGGTTCGCCGAGGCCCGGCCGTGGCGCGAGGTCCCGCTGGACCTCACGAACCTGCGCGTCGATGGCGCGATCGTGCGCGGCAAGACCACGGTGCCCTATCGGGCCATCGACATCGGCTGCGACCCGCGGGCCCAGGCCGATATCGATTTGGGGATCTATCGCGTCCAGGGCCTGGTCGTCGGCAAGGCCGTGATCAGCCCGATGCTCGACGGCAAACCTTACGCCCCGCCGTTCGTGGCGGCCGGGCGCGGCAATGGAACCAAGGGGGCGGGCGGCGCGGCGGCCCCCGGCACCCCGAAGCCGGTTTGGCTCGAATCGGTCAACCTTGCTCCTTGGTACGTGCCGGTCGCCGGTTTCAAGCCCGTCGCACCCGGCGAGCACCCGCGGTTGTTGTTCCGCCAGGCCGACGTGCCCGCGCTCCGCAAGAAGGCCGAGACTCCCGACGGCAAGGCCATCCTGGCCCGCCTGCGGACGCTCTTGGACGGCAAGAACGGCGACACCCTGCCGACCGTCTTCAACCCGACGGCCCCGAACAACCACAACGCAAGCCCCGTGCTGCCCGTCGGGGCGTTCACCACCTCTCACGGCGCCGGCTACGGGCTCCTCTACCAGGTCACGGGTGACAGGAAGTACGCCGAGTTGGCCCGCCAGGCCGTGCAGATGTGTTTCGACGGCAAGAACGACATCGACAATCGCTATTGTTGGAGCAGGCCGGGCACGGGGATGCGCGCCGGGGCGATCCTGGCCGGCGTGGCCTACGCCTACGATTTCTGCTACGACGCCTGGCCCGACGACTTCCGCAAGAAAGTCGCCCTGGAAATCCAGAACTACAACAACCGCGTCGCCGGCGACGACGGCGCGTCGGAGTTCCGGGTCAACCTCGAGTCCTTGTCCATCTGTGAATCGTATCCACCGGGCAGCAATCACTACGGTGCTTTCCTTGGGACGGGCGTGGCCGAGCTCGGCATCCTGGGCGACCCCGGCACCGACACAGCGAAACTCGCCAAGTGCCTCCGCTGGGCGGAGCGGAACCTCCTTGCCTTGCTCAACGAGGGGTTCGGCGACCACGGATTCTACCCGGAGGGGCAGCAGGCCAGCCGCGTGTCGACCAACTGCGGCGGGGAGGAGTTCCTCTTGGCGCTGCGGAGTGCGGCGGGCCGCGACTACATCACGCCGCAGCCCAACGCCCAATGGCTCACCCTCCGCTGGCTGATGGAAGTCGTGCCGTCGGCCCAGGGGCCGATATTCCCGCACCGCGGCGTCTACGGCGGCGACAATTTCTCGGATGAACGCATGTTGTCGCACGGCGGCGAGTTCGCCACGGGCTTCGGCGCCATCGATCCCAAGCTCCGCCCGGGGCTCTTGTGGATGTACGACAACTTCGTCAAGCCGGCCTATCACGACTACGGCGCGGCCGTCTATCCGCACCGCGCGGTCCTGGCTTTCGTCACCTGGCCGACCGACGTTCAGCCCGCCAACCCGGCCACCGTACTGCCCAAGACGGCGGCCGACACGATCCACGGGTTCTTCTATCACCGCAATCGCTGGCAGGATGCCGACGATGTCGTGGTCACGAACCTCTTGGACACGGGACCGCGAGGGTTCTATGGGCTCGTCGGCCGCGGGGGAAAGCGCAGCGAGAACGGCGTGTACGCTTGGGGCGCGGGAATCCACGCGCAATTCCAGTCGCCCTCCGGCACGCCGGTGGTCTACGAGACCTCGCCCGACGGCTCCAGCGTGCTTTCGACCACCACCGGCGGGGCGCTGAGCGCGCTGGCCGTGGATTTGAGCGGCGCGTCCGGCGCGCCAGCCCTGCTGGTCTTCACGGGACCGAACTGCAACACCGGCGCTCATGATCCCAATGGCGCGACGGTCACGGAAGTGACCGCGGGCGGCCGCAAGTTCACCGTCGTGACGCTCCAGAAGGGCGAGGCCCCCAAGCCGGTCGCCGACGGCGATCGGGTGAAGGTCGGCAACCAGACGATCCGCTTCGACGGCAAACGGCTGGTGCTCGGCGTGTGGAACGGCCCCCCGGCCGCGAAGTGACGGAGATAGGAAAAGCTCGGCGCTTTCCGACGGGAGGAGAACGTCATTCGTCGGAACTACTTCGATGCCCTTGTGATGGATCTCGGGTGCCTCGTTTAGTCGTACCGGACCAGGCTGATCGTCTTGTACTGCGCGATCCGCCGCCGCCCGCCGAGGCCCGCCAACTCGATCAGGAATGCGCAGCCGACCACCTGGCCGCCCGCAAGTTCGATCATCCGGCAGCAGGCATCGATGGTGCCGCCGGTGGCCAACAGGTCATCGACCATCAGCACGCGGGAGCCGGGATGGATCGCGTCGGCGTGGACCTGGAGGGTGTCGCATCCGTACTCCAACTGGTAGGTGTAGGATAGCGTCTTGCAGGGGAGTTTGCCCGGCTTTCGGATCGGCACCAGTCCGGCGTTGAGCTCGAGGGCGAGCGGGGCGGCGAAGATGAACCCCCGGGCCTCGGCTGCGGCCACCAGATCGACCCCCGCCTGACGGAAAGGCTCGGCCAGCCCCTTGATCGCTTCCGCGAAGGCCGGCGGAGAGGCCAGCAGGGGCGTTATGTCCCGGAAGAGGATCCCCGGCTTGGGGAAGTCCGGGATCGGCCGGATGTAGTCGGTCAAGTTCACCTTCGCCAATGTGGACATCTTCTTCTCCCGGACGGACCTGCGCGACCGGTCTT
>JBEKCP010000144.1:0-10486 GCA_050014815.1 Thermoguttaceae bacterium
CCGCGGGGGGCAGGACCTTGATGGCCACGGTGCGTTTCATCCGGCGGTGCCGGGCCTTCAAGACCACGCCCATGCCCCCCTCGCCGATCTGGTCCAGCACGGTGTATTCGCCGAAGACCAGCCCCTTGGCCTTGCCCTGGTAGACGGCCTGGGCCTGATATTTGGTGAGTTTGCCGTGCTGAACGAGGGCCTGGGCGAGTTGCTGGACGTCCTTGGGCCGCTTGTCCGGCGGCAGGCTGTCCTGAAGCCTGGCGACCTCGGCCGCCGACATGAGGCCGGACTCGGTCAGCCGCTCGATGAATTGCTGAACGGTGATAGCCATCAAGAGGCCCCGCCACCAGACCACGGGGGTACAACACCCGTCTACTATACCCAGAGGCCGACAAGGCCGGAAGCCCCCCTATCTGTGGATGGGGTGATGATCGTGGTTCCTGGGATTCGGACAATTTGGAGGTTCCCGGCCTTGTTGCAACGGTCAGGATTTCGGTTAGACTGAAGCCGCATTCGTGGAAAATGTCTACTTGCCGGAGGGGGTGCGTCGCATGGCTCTAGAGATTTGTGAAGGGAAACTCGTGAGGATCACGCTTCTGGCCTGCCGGCTTGCGGCGGCTTGGGCCGCGGCGATTGGGGCGGCCTGTCTCGCGCCGGTTGGGCAGGCGACGGCGGCGGAGCCCGCCGCCGATTTCTATGTCGCCCCCGGCGGCAACGACGCCTGGAGCGGCCTGCGGCCCCAACGGGATGCCGCCGGCGCCGACGGGCCCGTGGCGACTTTCCGCCGCGCCCAAGACCTTGTGCGAGAGCTGAGGCGGAAGGAGCCCGACCGCACGCGGCCGATCACGGTCGCACTCCGCGGCGGCACCTATTTCCTTGCCGACTCCATCGAGCTTCGGCCCGAGGACTCCGGGACCGAGCGTGCCCCGGTCGTCTACGCGGCCTACGGCCAGGAGCGGCCGGTCCTGAGCGGCGGCGCGCGGATCGACAACTGGCAGGTGGATGGCCAGGGGCGATGGCATGCCGCGCTGGGCGAGGTCAAGAAGGGGCGGTGGGACTTCACCCAACTGTTCGTCAACGACCAGCGGCAGAGCCGCCCGCGCCTGCCCAAGCAGGGCTACTACAAGATTGCCGAGCAGCTCCCGCCGACCCCCAAGGCCAACCACAAGGGTCACGACTGCTTCGGGTACTCGGCCAACGATCTGCGGAACGATTGGACCAACCTCGGGGACGTCGAGGTCCTGGCTTTCCACGAATGGACCGCTTCGCGGATGCGGATCGACACGCTCGACACCGCCCGGCATGTCGTCACCTTCACCGGCGCCACGCGGGCGATGGGACCATGGGCCTCGTTCCGCAAGGGCTATCGGTTCCTGGTCGAAAACGTCCGCGAGGCGCTGGGCGAGCCCGGCCAGTGGTACCTCGATCGTGCGGCCGGCGAGTTGATTTACGTGCCGAGGCCGGGAGAGGAGCCGGGCAAGACGGCGGTCATCGCCCCGCGGCTCCAGCGGCTTTTGACGCTCGCGGGCGACCCACCGGCGCGGAGGTGGGTCCAGCACGTCCGGTTCCGCGGCCTGACGTTTGCCCACGCCAACTGGACCTTGCCGCCGGAGGGCCAGAGCTTTCCGCAGGCCGAGGTGAACCTGGACGCGGCGGTGTGGGCGGTCGCCGCCCGGAACGTGATGATCCAGGGCTGCGCCGTCCGGCACGTCGGCGGATATGCGATCTCGCTCGGTCCGGGCTGCCGCGAGAACGTCATCGAGGACTGCGAGCTGGTGGACCTCGGCGGCGGCGGCGTCCTGATCGGCCACGGCGGCCGCTCCAAGGAGTTCGCACAGCAGCCCAAGGATGTCGAGGATCTCGCCTCGCACAACACCGTGCGGCAGTGTTTGATCGCGCACGGCGGACGGCTGCACTCGGCCGCCGTGGGCGTCTGGATCGGCCACTCGCCGTACAACGTGGTCGAGCACAACGACATTTACGACTTTTACTACACGGGCATTTCGGTCGGATGGGTTTGGGGATATGCCCCCAGCCACGCCCATCACAACGAGATCGCCTTCAACCACGTCCACACGATCGGCCAGGGAGTGCTGTCGGACATGGGCGGCATCTACACGCTCGGCGTTTCGCCCGGCACCCGCGTCCACGACAACTGCTTCCACGACATCCGCTCGTTCAGCTACGGCGGCTGGGGGCTCTACACCGACGAGGGCTCCAGCGAGATCGTGATGGAGAACAACCTGGTCTACCGGACCAAGACCGGCGGCCTCCACCAGCACTACGGCAGGGAGAACCGCATCCGGAACAACATCTTCGCCTTTGCCGCCGAGCAGCAACTCCAGCGGACCCGCGCCGAGCCGCACGTCTCGTTCTTCTTCGAGCGGAACATCGTCTACTGGGACAACGCCAGCCCTCTCCTGGGCGGCAACTGGGAGGGCAATAACTTCACGCTGGACGCCAACGTCTACTGGAAGAGCTCGGCCGGTCCGGTCGTGTTTCCCCACGGACTGAGCTTCGACCGGTGGAAGGCCGACCGCGGCCAGGACCGGCATTCGATCATTGCCGACCCGAAGTTCGTCGCCCCGGAGCGGGGCGATTTCCGGCTGAAGGACGGCTCGCCTGCGATGCAGGTCGGGTTCAAGCCGTTTGACGCCTCGCGGGCCGGCCGGACGGGGCCGCCGCTCTTGACGCGAGACCTTCCCCCGGTGCCCAAGGCGTTCGAGTAAGGGTTCTTGTGTGACATCATCCACACCGCCGGCGATTCCCGGAGACGCACCGCGTTACCGGATGGGCTATGTCTGGATGATCTCGCTCGTGGCCGCCCTCGGCGGGCTCTTGTTCGGCTACGACTGGGTGGTCATCGGCGGCGCCAAGCCGTTTTTCGAGCGATACTTCGGCCTCGACACGCCCGCGCTCCGGGGCTGGGCCAATAGTTGCGCGTTGGTGGGTTGCCTGGCGGGCGCGATGTTGGCCGGCGCCCTGAGCGACCGCTACGGCCGCAAACGGCTGCTGATCTTCGCGGGGTTCTTGTTCCTTGCCACCGGACTGGGCACGGCCATGGCGCCGGGGTTCACGGCGTTCGTCGTGTTCCGCATTCTCGGCGGCGTGGGGATCGGCATCGCCTCGAATATCTCGCCGATGTACATCGCCGAGGTTTCGCCGGCCGGGGTTCGCGGGAAGTTCGTCTCCCTCAACCAGTTGACCATCGTTATCGGCATCCTGGCGGCGCAAATCGCCAACTGGCTCATCGCCGAAGCGATGCCCGAGGGCATCACCGACGCCCAGATCCTCGCCTCGTGGAACGGGCAGTACGGCTGGCGGTGGATGTTCGGCGCCGGCACCGTCCCGGCCGTGCTGTTCCTGGCGGCCATGCTGCTGGTGCCGGAGAGTCCGCGCTGGCTGGTGAGACGGGGCAAAGACGACGGTGCCCGGCGGATCCTGGCCCGCATCGGCGGCCCCGCCTATGCCGACGCCGAGGTCGACGACATTCGCCGCACGCTCGCCGACGAGATCGAGCGGGTCAAATTCGGCGACCTCCTGGAGCCGGGCATCCGGAAAGTCCTCGTCCTGGGCGTCTTCCTGGCCGTCCTCCAGCAGTGGTGCGGCATCAACGTGATCTTCAACTACGCGGAGGAGGTATTCCACGCCGCGGGCTACGGCGTGAGCGACGTGCTCCTGAACATCGTGATCACCGGAAGCGTCAACCTCGCGTTCACGTTCGTGGCCATCTGCACGGTGGACCGCGTCGGCCGCAAGGCCCTGCTCTCGGGCGGCGCGCTGGGGCTGGCGTGCATCTACGTCCTCGTCGCCTCGTGCTTTCTTTTCGGGAGCCGCGGGCCGCACGTCGTCGCGCTGGTGGTCTCGGCCATCGCGTGCTACGGCTGCACGCTGGCCCCGGTCACCTGGGTCGTCCTGTCGGAGATTTATCCGAACCGGATCCGCGGGGCCGCCATGTCGGTTTCGGTTTTCGCCCTATGGGCAGCCTGCTTCGTGTTGACCTATATGTTTCCATCGATGAACGCGCGGTTGGGCACCGCATGGACCTTCATGATCTTCGCCGGGGTCTGTGTTTTCGGGTTCCTCTTCATTCGCGCCTTTCTGCCTGAAACCAAGGGGAAAACCCTGGAACAGATCGAGCGCGAACTCGTGGATTAAGGACCCCATGTGTGGGCTGCGCTAGATTCCGGTGCGAAATTGTAGGGTGGGTCGACGGGCACCGTGCGAAGCATGGTCGGCGAGCCCCACCACAAGAACTTGTCCCAAAAATGGTGGGGCTCGCTGCGCTCGACCCACCCTACACACAGAAACCATGGGGCATCTGGAATCCGCCGCTCGGAACGTTACAATATGAGGTAGTCGGCGCCAAAGTGGCCGCCCTTGCTCTTCTGCCTGGTTCTCCGGGGACCCCATGGGGTATAGAAATCTGCAACAGTGCGTCGCGGACCTGGAAGCCGCCAGGCAACTCGTGCGGATCGAGGAGCCCATCGACCCTTGCCTGGAACTCGCCGAGGTGCAGCGGCGGGTGTTCCGCGCGGGCGGGCCGGCCATCCTCTTCCTGCGGCCCAAGGGCTGCCCCTTCCCCATGCTCGGCAACCTGTTCGGGACGATGGAGCGGGTTCGGTACCTGTTCCGCGATTCGCTCGATCGCGTGAAGCGGCTGATCGAATTGCAGGTCGATCCGGCCGACCTGCTGCGGCGGCCGCGGCTGTATCTGAAGACCCCGTGGACGGCGTGGCATGCCCGGCCCCGCCTCGTCCGCCGCGGGCCGGTCCTCCAGTGCCAGACGACCGTCGACCAACTCCCGCAGTTGAAGAGCTGGCCGGAAGACGGCGGCGCGTACGTTACCTTGCCGCAGGTCTACTCCGAGGACCCGGACGAGCCCGGCCTGGCACGGTCGAACCTCGGCATGTACCGGGTACAGCTTTCGGGAGGGCGATACCAGCCCAACCGCGAGGTGGGCCTCCACTACCAATTGCACCGCGGCATCGCGGCCCACCATGCGGCGGCCCTGCGGATGAAGAAACGGCTGCGGGTGAACGTCTTCGTCGGCGGGCCGCCCGCCATGACCGTCGCCGCCGTGATGCCCCTGCCCGAGGGCCTCAGCGAGCTGAGACTGGCCGGCATGCTGGGCCGCCGCCGCGTGCCGATGATCCCGCAGGGCGAAAAACTGCCGATCCACGCGGAGGCCGATTTCTGCATCGTCGGCCACCTCGACCCCGGCCGACTGCTGCCCGAAGGACCCTTCGGCGATCACATGGGCTACTACAGCCTCCGGCACGATTTCCCCGTGATGCTCGTCCAGCGCGTCTACCACCGCAAGGACGCGATCTGGCCGTTCACCGTCGTCGGCCGCCCGCCCCAGGAAGACTCGATCCTCACCCGGTTGATCCACGAGTTGGCCGGGCCGGCGATTTCGCGGACGCTCCCGGGAGTTCGGGCCGTACACGCCGTCGAAGCCGCCGGGGTCCACCCGCTGTTGCTGGCGCTGGGCAGCGAGCGGTACGTGCCCTACGACCCGAACCGCCGGCCGCGGGAACTGCTTGTAGAAGCCAGTGCGCTCTTGGGCCACGGGCAGCTCTCGCTGGCGAAGTACCTCTGGATCGCCGCCGTCGAGGACAATCCGCAACTGGACGTCCGCGACGTGCGGGATTTCTTCCGCCACGTGCTCTCCCGCGTCGACTGGCGGCAGGACCTGCACTTCCAGACCTGCACCACGATCGACACGCTCGACTACAGCGGCCCGCGATTCCAGGAGGGCTCGAAGGTCGTCATCGCGGCGGCCGGCCCCCCGCTGCGGACGCTGCCGGTGGCCACCGACAGCCGGCTGGCCTTGCCCGAGACGCTGGCCTTCCGGAAACCGCGGGTCTTCCTGCCGGGAATCCTGGTTGTGGAAGGCCCGGCCTATGCCGCCGACGCCAACGGCGCGGATCGCATCGTCGACCGCTTCTGCGGGGCTTACAACCGTTTCGACGCCATCAACGGCTTCCCGTTGGTGGTTGTGGTCGACCAGGTCGAGTCGGCGACGAAGGACCTCGACAGCTTCCTCTGGACGACCTTCACCCGGAGCAACCCGGCGGCCGATATCTACGGAATCGAGCCGTTCTTCCGCGACAAGCACTGGGGTTGTTTCGGGTCGCTGGTGATCGACGCCCGGGCCAAGCCGCACCATGCCCCGCCGGTGGTCGAGGACCCCGACGTGACGCGGCGGGTCGACGCGATGGCGGCCCCGGGCGGCCCCCTGCACGGAATCTTCTGAATGTCAGTCACTTTACAAACGCGCAGGTTATGCTGCGGCGTGAGAACGGACGAACCCGCCGACGCAGTCGGCGGGCTTTTGGGATTGTTGAACACAGCAGGATGCGTATGCTGACCGGCTCCCTATCACCGGAAACAGTCTACTGGCTGGCCGCCCTCTGGTCGGGGCTGGTCGGGGCGGCGGTCGGCAGCTTCCTGAACGTCATCATCTACAGGCTGCCCGCGGGCATGAACATCGCCTGGCCGGGCTCGCACTGCCCGCAGTGCCGGCACCCGATCCGCTGGTTCGACAACTTGCCGGTGCTGAGTTGGATCTTGTTGCGGGGTCGATGCCGGGACTGCCGTGGGCCGATCTCGATCCGGTATCCGCTGGTCGAGGCCGGCGTGGCCGCGCTGTTCGTCACGCTCTCGGTCGCCGAGGTCCTTTCCGGTGGGGCGAATCTGCCGGTCCGTCCGCTCGCGCCTGGCGGCGGAGCCCTCTTGCCCGATCGCAGCCTGGCCCAGCTCTCTGCGATTTGCACGTGCCACTTGCTGATGTTGTGTACGCTGCTGGCGGCGGCCCTGATGGCGGCGGACGGCAAACGCCCGCCCCGCAGGTCGTTTCTGCCCGTTCTGCTCGTTGGGCTGGCGGCCCCGGCCGCGTGGCCCTGGCTGCACCCCGTACACGCCTGGCCCGCGCTCTCCGACCGCCCCCTGACCGGCCTGATGGACGGCCTGAGCGGCCTGGTGGCCGGGGCCGTGCTGGGCGGACTCCTGGCCGCAATTCCGCCGCGACCGCTCCGAGGGCAGGCATTTGTTCTCGGCGCCGCCTCCGTGGGGGCCGTGCTGGGCTGGCACGCCGCCATCCCCGTGGTCGGCCTCGCCGCGCTTGCCTACGCGCTGGCTCGGTTGACGGCCCCGCGGCGCCTGGTCATCGACCGGATCCCGGCCCTGGCTTGGCTCGCAGCAGCCGCTCTCGCTTGGATTCTCGCCTGGACTCATCTTGTCCCGGGACCGTAATCGGGATAGGCTCTATCGCCGAAGGAAAGGAGTGACCCACATGCGAACCTTGAAACTGTGCCAGATCGCTCAGATCGCCGACGCGGAACTCACCTTCGGCGACCTGACTGTCTTGGTTGGCGCGCAGGCCACCGGGAAGAGCATTGCCCTGCAAATGCTAAAGCTGGTGGTCGACCTTGGCCATGTCCAGGAGGACCTTTCGTTGTACGTTGATTGGTCTGGCAGCCTGCCGAAGTTCTTCGAAGCGTATTTTGGCGAAGGAATGCAGGCCATCTGGCGGGAAGGCCGAAGCCAGGTTGCTTGGGATGGTGCACTAGTCGATATGGCTAAGCTGGTCGGACGTAGGCGAAAGAAGAAAGACCAGTCGATGTTCCTCATTCCGGCTCAGCGCGTACTTGCCATGCGTGACGGCTGGCCTCGGCCGTTTTCCGACTACTCTCCCGGAGATCCGTTCTCCGTTCGTGCCTTCAGCGAGCAGTTGCGAGGCCTTGTCGAGAAAGAATTCGGCGGCGCCCCGGAACTCTTCCCCCAGGAGCGCAGGCTAAAGAGCGAATTTCGCGACCTTCTCCAGCGGCATGTGTTCGGCGAGTTCCATTTGAAAGTGGACAAGGTGCGGCAGAAACGGCTCGTATTGGGTGCCGATGCCGACCCGCTGCCTTATATGGTCTGGTCGGCCGGCCAGCGCGAGTTCGTTCCGCTCTTGCTTGGCCTGTACTGGTTGATGCCGCCGACCAAGGTTGCGCGGCGCGGCGATATCGAATGGGTTGTGATCGAGGAATTGGAGATGGGGTTGCATCCTCGGGCGATCTCCGTCGTTATGTTGATGGTCTTTGCACTGATGAAGCGTGGCTATCGAGTCTGTCTTTCCACCCATTCTCCCCAGGTGCTCGAAGCTGTCTGGGCGCTCGAGCACCTGAGGGAAAATGGCGCGTCGCCGGCGGAGTTGCTTGCGGCGTTTGGCGTGCCTGACGAACTCTGTACACAGGCTATGCGGAATGTTGCGAAAGCGGTGATGGAAAAGAAGGTCAAGGTGTTCTACTTCGATCGCGAGACCGGTACGACACGCGACATCTCCGATCTGGACCCAGATCAGGAGGAGGCTGGCAGAGCGGGCTGGGGTGGACTGACGGAGTTCAGCGGACGCGTCAACGCGGCCGTGGCCCACGCCGTGGCGAACGGGGACGCGGAGGGGCAATCGTGACGTTCAAGAAAGCTGTCGAGGGAACGCCCGATCTCATGGGCACCTGGTGTGCCGGGCTACAAGCTCTTTCGCGGGCAGACAAAGCCCACGTCACGGCCGAAGATACCCGTCGCCTCACGGGCAGCGTCAATGTCGACCTTACGCTGAAGGCAAAGCTCCCGAAAGAGCCGCGATGGGATTACGCCATTGGCCACCTCCCGACGAACCTCACACACGAAATGGTCTACTGGGTCGAGATCCATCCGGCCAACGACCGCGGGGTCGCGGAAGTCCTGAAGAAGCTGACTTGGCTGAAGCAGTGGTTGCGGGATTTCGCTCCGTTGCTCCGCGCGATGCCGCGGGCGTTCGTTTGGGTGTCCAGCGGCATGACGTCTTTCACGCCGTCGTCCCCGCAGCAGAAACAATTCGCATTGCTCGGGCTGCAACACAAAGGGCGAGTGCTGAGGATTGCGAGCCAAACGACCGGTTAGGAAACACACTGCCCATGCCCGACCCCAGCCTCCAGAAACAATTGCTCGATATCGTCGAGTCCCCCAGCTATCGCCTGGCGTACAGGGACGTCGAGTTCCTGACCAGTCCCGGCATGCGGCCGCAGCGGGTGCAACTGGAGTTCCTCAAGCCGGAGTTGACGTTTCAGCATGAGCAGATCCAGTCGACGGTCGTGGTGTTCGGGAGCACGCGGATCGTCGAGCGCACGGAGGCCGAGCGCCGCCTCGCCGAGGCCCGGCGCCACCTGGCCGAGGCCCCGAACGATCCTGCCCGGTGCCGGGCCGTTTCCCAGGCCGAGCGGCTCCTGGCGCGAAGCCGCTACTACGACATCGCCCGGCGGTTCGCCCGGCTCGTGGCCGAAAACGGCTCCGCCAACGGCGCCGCCCCGTACGTGGTGATGACCGGCGGCGGGCCAGGCATCATGGAGGCCGCCAATCGTGGGGCCTTCGAGGCGGGCGCCAAGTCCGTCGGACTCAACATCCGCCTCCCCCTGGAGCAGAAGCCCAACCCCTACATCACCCCCGGACTCTGCTTCCAGTTCCATTATTTCGCCATCCGAAAGTTCCATTTCCTGCTGCGCGCGATGGCGCTGGTGGTCCTGCCGGGCGGATTCGGCACCCTCGACGAGTTATTCGAGGTACTCACGCTCCGGCAGACCGGCCGCATGCAGCACATCCCGGTCATCCTCATCGGCAGCGAGTTCTGGGAGAAGGCCGTCAACTTCCGGTTCCTGGCCGACGAGGGCACGATCAGCGACCTCGACCTCGAACTGTTCCGGATCGTCGAGACGGCCGAAGAGGCCTGGGAGATCATCCGGAAGTTCCATCACCTGTGAGCCGGGCGGAAAAAAACGGCTGCCGTGGCAGGACCAAGCTCGGGAAAGCACAAGTGCCAAGTCAAATAGCGTAAGGGTCGGTTTGGCACGGAGAGAGGCTCCTCATGAGGCCTTCCCGTCGTCTGCCTGCCACGGCAGCGTGTTCGATTTTGGATTTTGGATTTGCGATTTTGGATTTGTTTGAAGTTTGGTGCTTCGGATTTGGCGATTCTCCCCCGCCCCTAAATCCCCTTTTTCCGCCTTAGCGCCATGCCGCAGGCGGCCGCGGCGGCCAGGAGCGCGAGCGTACCGGGCTCCGGCACCGCGTGGATGCCGTCGGCGGCGACCCCTTGCGGGGCCAAGGTTCCCGCCGAGGGCGAGCCGCCCAGCGGGATCGCGCTGCCGTTGAGCGTCGAATCGCCCAGCTCCACCGAGCCGCTGGCCCCGATCGTCAAAATCGAGCCGCTGGGCAGGGCCGCGCTGCGGTTGATCACCAGGAGGCCGTCGCTCACCGTCGTGCCGCCCGAGTAGCTGTTGGTGCCCGAGAGGGTCAGCGTGCCCGTGCCGGCCTTGGCCAGGCTCACCGTGCCCGCCGTATTCTTGATCGCGCCGCTGAAGGTGCTGGTGGCATTGTTGTTGCCGACGGTCAAAATGTAGCTGCCGGCGACGGAGTTGTCGATCGTGCCGCTGCCCCCGAGCCCGTTGATCGAGGCGTTGTGGCCGTTGAGCGAGAG
>JBEKCP010000145.1:0-11097 GCA_050014815.1 Thermoguttaceae bacterium
GTTGTTCGGTCTGTAGCGCGCCGGTCAGAGTGCCGCTGGCGTTCTGAGGCTGCTGGCCCTTGAGCGTGATGGCGACGCTGAACGTGCCCGTCATCTGGCCGCCGCTGATCTTGGCATCGAGGGTATAGACATAGTCGCCGACATGCGCGATGGGCGCCCATGCTTTCACCATGCGGCCACGGATCTCGCCCTTAAGACTGTCGCCGTCCCGTTTCAGGGCGATCTGGTCCACCCATAAATGATGGCAATCGCTCCGCGCGGGAGCGGCAAACCACGCGGCTGTTGCTTGCGCGCCGCGAAGGCCCAGGAACAATCGAACCTCGGCCCCGTTTTCCCAGCCGTTCGCCAGCGTCAGCCAAGCGGTCTGGTACTCGCCCACGGGCGTCTCGGCAGTAACAGCATCGGGGGCCGGGGCTGGCCCTTCGCAGTATGCCGATGGCACAATAACAAACGCCAAGGCTGCTGCGACCAAGTTCTTGATGGTGTTCATACGATCTCCTTCTTTCATGTTTGGTAACCGTTCACGGCGTTCTTGGCCAAGTCGCACCTGCCGGAACGCCACGGCGGCAGGGAAACGCAACGCCTTTGATCTTAACCTGTGGGCGCGGGCTTGTCACCTGTCCCAGAAAGTCATTCCTCTCCGGCACTTCGCCGCCCGCGCTCTTGCCGTCAGGTCCCTGACGGCATCCCATGCCCGCTATTTCTCGCTCTCCCCTGCGGCGCTGCGGTCGCTCCCCGGCACCTCGTGAACGGTTGCCGCCTCGCAGACCACGCGGAAACCGACGTTGAACACCGGCTGGTCGGCGCGATATCCCAAACGATAACTGGAGGTGCCCCGGTACGGCCGATCGTACCACGAACCGCCGCGGACCACTTTCACTGCCTCCGGTTTCCCCTGATTGCGACCATCGTCATCAATGTACGGATAGTTCTTGTAGTCCGACAAGGTCCATTGCGCCACGTTTCCATGCATGCTCAATAGTCCCCACGGGTTCGCCTTGAACTTGGTATCGACTACGGAACATCCCCCCCTGCCCTTGGATCCTGGAGTCTGTTCGGTGAAGTTCGCGTGGCCGCCAGGAGCCGCGCCAAGATCCCCATACCAAAAGCATGTATCCGTTCCGGCCCGGCAAGCCCATTCCCACTGCGCTTCGGTCGGCAACGTGAAACGCCGGCCAGTCTTTGCGCTCAACCAGTCGCAGTAGGCCATTGCCTCTTGCCAACTCACCCGCACCACCGGTTGTTCGGGACCGGAAAGAAGCTGCCGGCCAGCGTTGGCGCCGATTCCCGTCACCATGCCACTATCGTGTTCCGGGTTGAACGCCGCAAATTGTTTGTTGCTGATGGTACGCGTGCCCATCCAAAAAGGACGGCGTACTTTGACAACATGACGCGGGCGCTCCATTAGCGTTTCCGCGTCGCTGCCGATGATAAATTCGCCACCGGGAATCAAGGCCAACTCCAATGCGACTCCTTTGTCGAGTTCAATGGTTTCCACGGCTGGCTTCCCCGCGTCTTCCTGCCGCCGAACCGCTTCGTCCGCCGTGAATGGCCAACCTGCGCAGGCCACCGAACCGGATGATTGCTTCGCCATGGGTTCCGGCGGCACATAGCTCACGGGCGCCGGCCCGGGCAAGGGGGCCATGGGGTTATCCTCCAAATTGGCATAGAGTTTCCGGTAGCGGAAGAAAGCGCCAATCCGGTCGTCACTGGCTTTGCCGTCGTAGTCGGGAAACACATCGGGAACATTCAGATCGATCCAGGCATAGAGTCGCTCCCAACTTTCCTTGTCCAATTCGACCCCGTGATGCCCCTTCTTCAGCAATTGAATCAATTCCGACGTGTCCGCATGGAACTCATAAGGCTTCTGGAGATGCACATCGCTTTCCATTCGCGGAACGCGCACGTACCTGTTCAGGACGGCGTAGGCCGGACCAGAGAGATAGGTCGCGCCTCGGAGCGGCCCTCCTCCCTTTTTCGAAACTCCCGAACACAACACCGGCGCGTCCTTGTTTCCCTTGCCGTCGTGACAGCCGGCGCAATACTTGTCGACAGCCGGTTGGACCTCTCGGCCAAAACTGAATCCCCGTTCGGGACCGAACCAGGGATCGATCTCGACGGGACGGCCACTCAATGCCTCGGTCTGTTTCGCACTCGGGCTTTGATGCTTGCCTTCGTGACAGCCGACACAGGACACCACCTCACCGGGCATTCCGACGAACCAACTCCGCATCAGTTGCACTGCCCGGCCTTCGGCATCCAGCGGATGCAAAGCGATATTGACGTTGGCGGGAATGCGAAACAAAGCGGAACCATCGGTCTGGACTGGCACCGTACCGAGAATGCGCCGCGCAGTCCATGCGCCTGTTGGAACAGGACGCATTTGATCTTGTGGATAAAAAAGCGAGGTGACCCGTAGCTTCTTGATGGTTCCCCGCGGGACGTTCTTCAATCCCGGTCCCTGATAGATGTCCTGCACATACACCGTGGCGTCGCGACGCTTCACATCAACGGCATCGGGAATGACCGGCGGAATGGACGTCTTGCGCAACGGAATCGGCTCGAAGACATTGAAGTCAACGTCATCCTTGATGACGATCACATTGTCAAAGGCGTCGGCCAACGCCAGTTTCCAGGTGTCGTCGTCCGGATTGAACTTGCAGGAGGCCAGAATATACTTGGCGCTCAACGGCCAGGGACTCTTGAAGCGCGGCCACGATCCTCCATTCAAACCGTCAGCAATCACATTGGCGACCTTGTGATTGCGACCGGGCATCCGTTGCACAACCCCGTCGGTCTCGTGGGTACTGCCAGCCGCATTGAAGACAACCAGTTCACCTTGGTGGCCGGGACTGTGATGGCCGCCGGCGATCCCGACGAACTTGGTCGTCTCGCCCGGAATCGCCCGCGGCCACCAGGTTGCATTCGGCCAGTAGGAATTGCTCCCATAGATCGCCATCTGGCGAGTGCCATCGGGGTTCATCGCGAAGACCTTCCGCCCATGCCAATGGGCAGTCTCCGTGTATTCCCAGCGCAGGTACATGATGCGACCATCGTTCATAACCGAAGGATACGAGTCCATATCCTGGTCGAACGCCAACTGACGCAACTGGCCGGAGGCGGGATCCAACACATAGAGCACGGCACTCGGTTCTGGACTACAGGGCACCATTTGCATACATGCGGTGCTGGCAAAGACAATCTTGCCGTTGGGGAGATAACAAGCATCGAAATAGTTCGCTACCGCCGTTGCACTCGCATCTTCCCCTGGGGTCAAGCGGCGCAATCCGCCGCCGTCAACCGCAATTTCATAGACATGGTACTGACTGACAGTTCGCGTATTGCCGCGACTATCCTTGAAGGCTGGATTCTGGATTTCCGGCATGCTGAACAAAAGCCGATCCGCATTCCAATGCAAACAGAGATGGGTCAGCAAGGCCGTGGCTTGTTCCGCGGCAGGACGATACAGGGTCGTCCATTTACCTTCCGGCCCGATCGGCGACAAGACCGCGATTTCGTTGTCCCAGCCCGTTTTTGTGACGTTGAATTGCGTATCATAGGAAACTGGCCACCCCTCGACAACGTTCATGCCGGAGTTGTACATGTTCTCCGCGTATCTGAGTCGTTCCCGTCCCGGGGGCGCTTTGCCACCCATCCCGGCGGCGTTGCCACGAGAATGCGACTCCCAATTCCAGAGGTATTTTCGTTTGACCGCGACCAGCTTGTCGAAGTCGAGCAGCGGATTGGCCAACAACGCTTCCAGACGCAGTTTCTCCAGCTCGGGATCCCCCGGCGCCGCCCCTTTCGCCTTCAGCCCTTCCAGGCGCACCAGGTAGTCGGTTCCCTTGGGATAACGGTCCTTGAAGGTCTCCATCAAATCGCGAATCGCCAACTCCAATGCTTCGATCGTATTGAACTGAAACCGCTCATTATGGTAACGGGCCATGAACGGCGGCTGGACTTTGTCGGCTTGACCCTTCCCGCGCGTGTCCGCGGCCTGGACAGAACCGACGCTCGCCGCGAACGCGACCAGGACCAAAAGGAGATACCAAGGGCGCCAACCGAGATCGAAATGCCGCTTGAACGGCCCCCGTGGCCGGACAGTCGTGGTCGGTTGGTTGACGGCGGACACGGCAATGATCGGTGGCATGGTACATTCCTTCCTTCGTACGAGCGTTGATTTGGGAAACTGCACAACCTGACCGAGATCAAAAGGTTGCAACCTTGTCATTTTCCACTCTTACTGGAAGCCACCGGATCGGTCACCGGTTGCAGACGGTCGATGATGGGCGCGGTGCGAGTCTTCGGCAACACCGTCCAACCCGCCTTGAGATAAGGCGCCGGATCAGGATCGGGAATCTGTCGCACCTCTTCGTCGCCTCGATAGACGCAGTTGCAATCAACCCAGGCGATCAGCCGCAGCAGGTCTTCACCCTCGATCTTCACTTCGTGATGCTTGCCGCTGGTCACCCATTGGATCAACGGACTCGTGAAGGACAGCGACGACATCGGTTTAATCGATCCGTAGCGGTCACTCGGACGACCACGATGACCGGCTTCAACCGGGAGCGCCCCGGCCAAACCGAACCCACGATTCTTCTGATCGCCCACCGGCAATCTGCCCCCCGACCAGGACGCACCGCCGATCAGCGTGAGGTACGGCTGCTTGAACGGCAGCAGTTTGGGATCTTCGATGCCAATTTCAGTCGCTCCGTCGCGGAGGGTCAGGTCCAGCGTCTTGCGGCCTTCGCCGTTGCCCTGGTGGCATTTGCCGCAATACTTATCGAGCACCGGCTGGGCAAACCGTTCGTAGGAGATACTGACATCCGCACCCCAGGGAGGCGGTGTCAGTTCAGTGGGCTGGTACTGCCGCCCAACGGGGGCTGACGACGGGGCGGTGCTGTGTCCTTCGTGACAGCCTTGGCATCCGCGAATCTCGCCCGGCATCACGCCCACGAAACTCCGCATGATCTGCAAACACCGTTGGTTGGCATCCAGGAGTTGGAAGTAAATCGCCTTGCCGGCCGGCACCTTGAACGACACCCAACCACTGTCTTCGACGGGAACCGTGCCCAGGATGCGTTTGACGGCATCCTCCTGCAAGGCTGAAATGGCCGGGCCAGAGTTAAAGAGTGTCTTGCGCCCCATCGAGTAGGTCTTGTGGTCCTGCTGCAACACGCGCAGGAATTTCGCCGCGCCCGGCGGAATCCCTTCCACACCTGCGTAAACGTTCATGCTGTAGAGGACACCCGGTTCAGCCTTCTCTCCCGCCTCGGGCCACCGCACCCGGTCGGGAATAATCGGCGGCTTCGTTCGTGGTCGGAGCGGCATCGCGCACCAAACACCACCACGCCCCGTCCCGGCGTAGATCAATTCACGATTGCCATCAATGTCCATCAGATAGAGCCAATACGAGGCGGGACCACGTTGGGAACCAGGACCACCACCGGCCGACACGAGAAAATCGTGACTGCCGATCGGATAGGGACTTGCAAACCACAGGAATTGTCGGTACTTGCGATACCTGGTCGAGAAGATTCGATTGTCTTCGGGAGGATCCTTCACTTCCGTCCAAACCGCCTCCTCAGTGACCTTGTACAACCCATAAGGGAAGTCGCGACCTTCATTCACGTCGATAATGCCGATCGGTCCGCCGATGACCTGGTGGTGGCCGACGCCGGTGAACATCACCCTGCCGGTTCCAGGAATCGGCCTGGCCTCCCACGCCACGTCGGGATAGGCACTCCGATTCCCCCAATAGTGCGCCAAACCGGTGCCGTCCGGGTTCATCGTCCACAGCTTCTGCAAACGCCACAACGGACGTTCCGTATACTCCCAGCGCGTGTAGAGAATCCGCCCGTCGGGCAGCAGGCACGGGGTGTAGTCCGGCTCGTTGTTGTTGGAGATCATGCGGATGTTCTTGCCATCGGCATCGCAGCGCGCCAACACCGTACAGGGCGAGTTGGGCAGACAGCGGACGTAGGTGTTTCCACGGGTGGTGCTGAAGACGATCTTGCCGTCGGGCAGATAGATCGGATCCTCGTCGTGATACGGGCTGTTGGTCAACTGCCGCGGCGGACCGGCGGCGGCTCCCGTCGCGTCCAAGGCGACTTCAAAGAGATGGTAGGATTGTTCACCTCGCGGCACGAGGCTGTAGACCAGTTTCGAGGCGTCGAAGTCAAGGTCCATGCGCATGATGCTCCCGCTATCGGGGGCGATCACGTCCCGGACGTTGCCATCCGGCCGAAGACCGTCGAGAACCAGAAGGCGATTGCTGCCGCCGCGCCGCAGATCGCCGCCATAGGTGTTACGGTGACCCGACTCGTGCCCCGCAGGCGGCGAGCCGTCGATCAGTAGCACCCGCTCGAAATCGATGGCCGGATTGCGCAACACGATCTGCCGTTTCACCCGTCGCACAGCAAGGTACAGTTTGGTGAGTTCCTCGCCTGTCTTCCCATTGATCTTGCCAGGCAGTTGATCGAGTTCGGCCAGTTCGGCGGTGAAAACCGGTTTCTTCGGATGGGCAACCAGTCGTTCGACAATCCCGCGCGCCGCCGCAATCTCTTCCTGCACAACCGTTGCCGTTGGATTATTGTCAACCTGCAACAACCAGTCCGCTTCCAAGAGTGCGTCGCCTTGTTCACGGGTCAAAGGGCGCGTCTTCGGCACCGTCGGCCAGGAACTTGTTGTCGACGATTTGGACGGAATCCTTTCCGCGCCCAACACAGCCACACAACAGGCACAGAAAACGACACGCAACGCCCAACGCATCGTCATCCGTCCGACCCATCTGCTCAGATTGCATTTCATCATATTGTCTCCCGAACACGTCCAATTACCGCGCACTAACGACACTATCGCATCATTCTTGCCGGTGATCGATTCAAAAACCGTAACCGTTCACGGCGTTCTTGGCCAAGTCGCACCTGCCGGAACGCCACGGCGGCAGGGCAGAGGCCACTAGCGATGCCGCCGCGCGCGGCGGCGAGTTTGATCGACTGCGAAGGATTCGCCGGCGGTTTGAGGTCCGGCTTCAGCGCCTGCCACGGCGTGTCCGTCCACACAACGACGGGATCGGCGGCGCGGCTCGCCGTAACATTCAATACGACACAGACAACGGTTGCTAGAACGGTTCTATTCATTGACATTCTCCTCGACCAACACCCAGACGGCGCAGACGACGGTGTATTCGTTCTCATTATTTGTCCCCCAGCGCTTTCTGAGCTTCGGCAGCCAGATCGTACAGGGCCGCCAGTGATACCTGCCAGTCAGCAGGGAATTGTGTCGCATCCAGGACCCCCGCCGGGAATCCCTTGTACCGGGCCTCCTCGACAGTGCGGGCCCGCGCCGCGTCGATCTTCTTGGCCGCCACCGCCAGATCGATGGTGAGCCGGGCCTCGGTTTCGCAAGCGCCTTCGGCATAGGCTTCCACCCGGGTCGTGCTCAATGCGCCATGAGGCCCGGCGACAGTCAATCTGACGGGAGAGCCGCGGTCAATATTGGGGCCGTATTCCATTCCAAATGCCTTGAGGTTCCAGGGACGAGTATTCCTCTCGTGCATAAAGCGCCAATCCAACTTCTGCTCTGCCGTAACATCTTTCGCTGAAAGCGACCACAAGTCCAGTCCGAGTGGACCGTATCCATTGATGTCACCATAGGCCACACCATCTGGAAGAAGACGCCACGTGTTGCACGGTAACCGATCAAATATGGATTGGCGCAGCGGAGTCAGGAAGATCGTCGTGTTGGGACCGGGAAGATACTCCGGGCATCCCCGTGGCCAAGTGTACCGGGGATCGGGACTACACCCTGAGAGCAGTCCCATCCGAGTCTTGCCGTTGTCGTCGATGACGGGCTTTCGGGTGCCCCCGATGTGACGCCAGGCAGTCCATCCCACCGCTGGATCAATGGCTTGAAAGACGGCCCTAACCTCCGGGAAGGGGCGCACGTCGTTGCTCTGACCGAGGAGTATCTGATACTTGGCCAGACCGACCTTTGCGGTGCGCTGTAGCATTCCTTCCATGACGTCTTTCCACAGTTTGACGTTCTTCTCGTAAATCGGAGTGGCGACATGCTTGAACACGCCGTTCTCGCCGCGCACAGTCAACTCGATTGTGCCATTCGCATCGTAGCGACCGCCACGGTAATTGACGTCAAAAACCAGCGCCACCACCAACCGGGGCTTGCCAGCCAGTTTGATCCATAAGTCCAGATAGCGATCGAAGGCGGTGAAGTCGGGAACCAGTTCTCCTCCTTGGCGGGTGAAGTAGATCAGGCCGGTGCGATGACCGAAGTAAGTCCGCCCGATCA
Organism: Thermoguttaceae bacterium; assembly: GCA_050014815.1. Classification (GTDB taxonomy): domain Bacteria; phylum Planctomycetota; class Planctomycetia; order Pirellulales; family Thermoguttaceae; genus JBEKCP01. The sequence continues at coordinate 8,311 of JBEKCP010000145.1, forward strand.
CGGGCACATACATGACCGTGCCGCCCATGCGCCCGGCCAGTTTCAGCGACGGTTCGAGGAGTTTGAAGTGCGCATCCGACCAGGGCGTCACGCCATAACGCGCGGCCACGCTGTCGGGCGATTGCCAGGCATTCAGATGCAACCGGCGTTCCCCCGGCGGAGGTACGATGAAAGCGGAAACCGATGCCGAAACCTGCACCGTTTTTCCTTCCACGACAATCGGGCCCTGATACTGGCCCGGCGAAGCGGCAGCCGGGACATCCACTGTCACCCAAACCGCTTGAACGGGTTCGTTGGTGACCGGGGTCTCACTGAGGGCGTCCAAGAACCGGGTCTGACCAAAATCAAACCCATCGACCAACTTCACTCCCTCGAATGCGCCGCCAGCGGACGGCCCCAAGTCGAGGCGTCGGGTCGCGTAGCGCAACTGAACCGGGATGGTGCCGCCCGGTCCCTTCAACGCTTCCGCTTCCGCAACAACCGGTCCGGGTGCACCCGAAACCAGCACCAATCCGCTGGCGATTCCGCCCCGCGCGGCCACCACCCTGATGGTGAGCGCTGGATTGGCCGGTGGTTTCGTGTCTGGTGTTACGGCCTGCCATGGCGTGTCCGTCCACACAACCAACGGCCCCGCAGCGGTTGCCGGAACCGGCGTTTCCTCGGCCCCCGCGATCCGCGTGGCCAGAAGTGCCAGCATCAATCCCATCAATCCCAACACGCGCTCCCTGGTCACGATCATTCTCTTGTCCTTCTTGCTTGCGACTACGCTTGCTGTTTCACTTTTGTTCGGCGACTGGCGATTTGGCCGGGCGGTCGGCCTTGTAAGGAATGCTGTGAAAGTAGTGAGATTTCTTTTCATTCTGTTGTTGCTCCTAAGTCTCTGAATGAGTTGAATAAGGCCAACCGCCTTTCGCAAAGCGCCTCTTTCCATGGCCATGCGATTCATTCAATTTGTGTCAATCGGTTTCGATGGAAATCTTTGCCCAGTACCCCGCCTCATAAAACCAGCCGGTGGGTTGGTTGTAGAGTTCGAGGAGGACACTCTTGCCAGCGTACTCAGAGAGGTCCACGGTTACGTCCAGCCAACCGTTGGTTGCGGTGGCCTTGCCGACGGTCTTCCGGAGGACCTCCCGCATGTCGGCCCGCACGACCAGGTCCCAGTCACCTTCCGGATGGTGGCCGACGGTCAACTTGAGCGTCGTTTTCTTCCCGGCGTGGATGTCGACTTTGCGGCTGAGAACGCAGGCGGTGTCCTTGTCGCGGGGGTGGGTGAGGAGGACGTTCTTACGGCCCCGCTCCTCGGTGTGGAGGCCGGGAGCCATGATGATACCGCAGTTCGTGATCGCCCAACCGGGAGCGAATTTCTCGACGACCTTCGTCATGGCGTCGGCTTGTTGCTTCGCCCACGCGGGCGAACCAGGGCATGTGAGTTGGGCCATCTCGGCCTCGGTGAACCTGCTGTTCGCGATCGGTCCGGGGGCCCAACTCTTTTCTAGTTTGCTGGGCTTGATGGGCGCCACCGGGATGACGAAAACTTCCTCGCCGCTGGCATCCTTCTCGATCCGCCCGCCCGCGCTCACGATGATCTGCCGGGCCAGTTTCTCGCTCACGTCGAGCAATTTGGGGAACGTGTATACGGTATGACTGAATATCGCGGTCTGGTTAGGTTCGTCCATGAGGCCCTTGGGCAACTGCGCCATTCCGATCGCCGTGCAGGCGACGCCACCCGAGCTAGACGGATTGCAGTCACTGTCCAGCCCGCAGCGCATCGAAATCGTCATCGTCTTCACCGGATCGCCTTCGCCGTAGAGCAGGCCCATCACTACATAGGCGCCGTTGATGCGGCAATCGATGCAGGGGTTCTGCGTCGAATGCTGGCGATATTCCGGCTTGCCGTATTTCGTATTGCAGACTTCCCAGCACTTCTCCCAGTCCTTGTACTGCTTCGACCAGGCGAGCATGTCGCGGACCATCTCGGCGTAGGTGCTGCCATCGGGAATGCTGCGCAAGGCCGCTTCGACAACCTTGCAGATGTCCTTCTCGAAAAAAGCCTCGGCATACAAGGCGCCGATGAACTGACCGGCATAGAGGCCATCGCCGTAGTTGATCAGTCGGCCGAACTTCTCGCCCAGCGCGATCACGGCATTCGGCATGCCGGGGGCGATGAGGCCGGAGCCTCGATCTGATAGTCGATGTCGTTGGCCAAGCCGTGGAATTGGGGATGGCTGCTATCGGGGGGCGCGATGCCCCTGCGGAGGTTCTCCCGCCCGGCGTTATTCGCGCACCAGAGTTGGTATCCGCTGTTGGCGAAGTCGAGGCCGGCCTGGCGGATCGAGCAGTCGAGGCCGTACTGCTCCATGGTGCGCAGGAAGGTCATCTCGACGTAGAGGTCGTCCTGGCCGAAGGCGCCGTTGACCATCGAGGGCTTCCACTTGGGCGCGGCCTCGGCCGGCATCAGGCGGAACTGGCAGCTGTTCTCGGTGGGCGCCCCCAGGGTTACGCCGCCCATCTGCCCGAGCCAGCCAGCCTTCATCTTGTCGCGATACTCGCGCACCGGAAGGCGGCGGGTCGCCGACTCGGCTGCCGAGACAAAGGCCCACGAGCAGAAGAATACCCCGGCAAGCGTGACACAGAACAGTCGATGCATGGTATCGGCTCCTTGGTTGATTGATTCCGTGAAAGAGGGTTCTCCTGGTGTTATACACGGTGTAGTGGCTTTTCACTCACCAAGAACAAGCAGGAGAACCCTACCATGTTGTACCTTGCCATCGACCAGCATCGCAAGCA